>DASROG010000044.1:0-19682 GCA_035646995.1 Myxococcaceae bacterium | reverse complement strand
GTGTCGGGTCGGAGAATGCGCCGCAGCGCCCTTCCCCTCTGGCAACGGCTCGCTCCCCAAGCCCCAGGTCGACCCCGGGTCGCCCACCGGAGCGGCGATCCGGATCGTCCTCCCCAATCGAAACGGCGTCGCCACGCCGGTCGTTCCGAACCTCGCCTGGGGAACTCCCACCAACTTCCAGCCGGTCAGGCAGTTCCGGTTCAGCCTGCGGTTCACGTTCTAGCCATGGACATCCCCATGAGAACCACCCTGCTCTCCGTGCTGCTCCTCGTCACCGGCTGCGGCTCGATGGTCCCGCCGGAGTGCCAGATGCTGCCCTCGGCGCAGGGCGGCTACGTGCTGCGCTTCACCCGCACCGGCGCTGCAGCCCCCGGCTGCGAGTCCGCCACTCCGCAGGAGACCAGCGACATCTGGATCTTCGACACCCTGGCCAACAGCGAGGTGCGGGTCCACGCCGCGCTGAGCATGGCCTACACCGGGAACGAGCCGGACCCGCTCCCTGCGGGCCTCATCGGCGCGGGCCGGTTCACCCAGCGGGAGGCCGACGCCAACGGGCATTGCAGCGTCGACAGCTTCACCGCGATGAGCGACGGCAGTGGTCTCTCCTACGAGGTGCGGAACCTCGAGGCCCTGGGAGGCGCGGCAACCCAGAACGCGGAGTTCAAGGCCGAGGTGACGATGACGGTGGGGACCTGCACCGCGGAGTACACGGTGCAGGCGCTCTCTCCGGCGGTGCCCTGCGAGAGCGACGCGGACTGCGATCCCTTCAAGCAGCCCTTCAGCTCGGGGATCTTCAGCGTCTTCGACCAGGGCTGCAAGACCGACCCCTGGACCGTGCCGGTGGCCACCTCTCCGAACTTCGAGAGCTCCGGGGTCTGCTTCTTCAACCAGCCCTACCCCAGCCTGAAGTGAGGCGGTGAGACGCCGCTCGCGGGTTCCCCTGGGGCCCGCGAGCGGTGGGGGGGACGCGGGGAGCTAGGCGGTGCGCGCGCGCCGGGTGGCCATGGCCGCCAGCCCCACCAGCTCGGAGCGGCCGCTGACCCCCACCTTGCGGAAGAGCCGGCAGAGCTGGTTCCGCACGGTGAAGTGCGAGGTGCCCAGCGCCGAGGCGATCTCCCGGTTGTTGTAGCCGCGGCTGACGTAGTCGAAGATCTCCTGCTCGCGCGGCGTGAGCCGGGCGCCCAGCGCCTCCTGCACCTCGCTCGCCCGCCGGTCGCCGAGCCCGATGACCGGCAGCGCCAGGCGGACCAGCTCGAGCTCCCGACGGGTGAAGGGCTCGCCGGAGCGGCCCATCACCAGCGCGGTGCGGCCCTCCTCCAGCGCGGCGAGGCAGAGATGTCGCACCGGGCGCTCGGCGCGGAGCAGTCGGCCGAGCTCCGAGTCGGCGCTGACCAGGCCCGAGGCCTCGACGACCCCGCCCATCCCGAGCGCGGCGGCGCGGATGCCCGCCAGCTCGCTCCAGACGGTGTCCGCCCGACGGGTGAGCAGCCGTCCGGCGAGTGGAGGAAGGCCCCAGCTGATCGGCTCGGGGCCGGCGGTGGAGGCGCCGCTCTGGACGAACGCCACCTCGAAGGGGACCGCGCCCTGCAGGAGCGCCAGGGTTCCGGAGCGAAACTCGGCGCGGTCATGGGCGCGGACGGCAAGTGCGGCGATCTCCGACAGCAGTTGCGGAGCAGCGTGGAGTGACATGCGCTCGTCGTTCTTCGGGTACATCCCCCTCACAGACTGTGACAATGGGCATTGACCTCAAGTTGCCGTCTTTCGCCGCACGCCGCGGTCGTCTCGCTGCACGTTCCGGCGAAGCGCCGAGTCGTACCAGCGAATGGTCTGGTACGGACGGACCACAGTGGGCGTTGGTTCAGGCGCAATCCTGACCCGCTCGCCTCCTTCACCTCATCCTCTGCTGCATCACGCAGTCCGAGGAGGGGTGTCACTTGGATCGAACCACGCTGCGCCGCCGCGTCCGGGGCATCGGCGAACCCGGACGCCTGCGGGCACTGCTCGTCGCCGCCGTGATGCTCGCCTGTCCCTCGGCGCTCGCCCAGGGCAGCACCTCGGTGCTCACCGGCAACGTCATCGACGCCTCCACCCGTGCGCCGGTGCCCGACGTGGTGGTGACCGCCACCTCACCCTCTCTGCAAGGCGAGCAGGTGGTGGTGACCGATGGCTCCGGCCTCTACCGCGTCCCGCAGCTGCCGTCGGGGACGTACACCCTGCGCTTCGAGAAGGAGACGTACCGGCCCTACACCCGCACCGGCATCGACGTGACCGCGGACCGCACGCTGCGCCTCAACGTCGAGCTGCTGCCCGAGGTGGCGGGCAGCGAGACGGTGACGGTGGTGGGCACGCCGCCGGTGGTGGACGTCGGCTCGAGCACCGTGGGCAGCACGATGAACAGCGACTTCATCCGCAACCTCGCCGTGTCTCGCCCCAACGGGCTTGGCGGAGCGAACCGCTCCTTCGACTCGCTGGCCTCCACCGCGCCCAACGCGGCCAACGACGTTTACGGCGTGGCGATCAGCGGCTCCCAGAGCCCGGAGAACGCCTACCTCATCGACGGAATCTCGGTGAACGACCCCGCCTACGGGGTGAACGGATCACCGCTGACGGTGGAGTTCATCGACGAGGTGAACGTCATCACCGGCGGGTACATGCCGGAGTACGGACGGACCCTGGGCGGAGCGCTCAGCGCCACCACCAAGTCCGGAGGCAACGAGTTCCACGGCTCGGTCTTCGGGACCTGGACGCCTGGGGGGCTCACCGGCGCGCCGGGGCCGCTCACCATCCAGGGCGGCACGCCGGCCGTCCTCACCGGCCGGGACCTCGACTACATCTGGGACCTCGGCGCGACGCTGGGCGGCTACATCATCAAGGACAAGCTGTGGTTCTTCGCCGGCGTCCAGTACGCCAAGCAGCGCTACTCCTACACCCGGACCTACCAGAAGGCGCAGGTTGACGGCAGCGGCAACTTCATCAACGACCCCGAGACCGGACAGCCCATCTACGACCCGATCGAGGGGGGAACCAGTCGCCGGTTCGGAACCGAGAAGACGATCAACTTCATCGGGAAGCTGACCTTCCTCATCAGCAGCGACCACCGCCTGAGCGTTTCGGTGACCGGCACGCCCACCACCGGCGGCGGGGACGGCAACTACCCCATCCGCATCCCCGGCCTCCTCCAGGCGCGCAACCCGACCAACCCCGGAACCTACGCAGGCTCCGGGTTCAACGTCTTCAACCTCTCGACCAAGAACGACTCGCTCAACGTCAGCGCCGAGCTCAACAGCAGCTTCCTCGACAAGCGGCTGCTGCTCGACGTGCGCTTCGGCTGGCACCACCAGCTCGACGAGGGCGTGCCCGCGGACGGCAGCGAGTTCCAGACCGGCCTCGACGGAAAGCTCTCCGGTACCCCCATCCTGATCACCAGCACGTCTGACCTCCAGAACATCGCGAGGCTGGAGCCGGACGTTCCGGCTGCGGTGAGGCAGGCCTGCTCGGGCCCGTTCGCCGACGTCGAGTGCGGCTTCACCGGGTACGCGATCGGAGGACCGGGCTTCATCGAGCGTCTGAAGCTCGACAGCTACCAGGGCCGTGGCGTGCTGACCTTTCTCGTCCAGGGCGCCGGGCACCACGTGATCAAGGGCGGCGTCGACGGCGCCATCTCCTACTACGAGCACACCAAGGCCTATACCGGGAAGGCCGCCTGGCAGTACCTGAACGGGAACAGCACCCCGGACGGCCTCGACGCGCTGAACGAGGCGCGGCGGTACGGCACCCTCACCGCCCCGGACCAGGCCGTCACCCTCGACAGCATCACCGCCAAGAGCAAGTCCACCATCGTCGGCTTCTTCATCCAGGACAGCTGGAGCATCCTGGACAAGGTCACCCTCAACGTCGGTGTGCGCTACGACACCCTCTCGCTGGCCGGTGAGGACGGCATCACCCGCATCGCCCTGAAGGACCAGATCTCCCCGCGCATCGGCGTGGTGTGGGATCCGACCCAGCAGGGCCGCTCGAAGGTCTACGCCAACTACGGCCGGTACTACGAGAACATCCCCCTGGACATCGCCGACCGTGAGCTCAGCATCGAGCCGCAGATCTACGGCTACTCGGACACCGACTGTGACCCGGTGGGCGTCGGCGGCCTGGCCCGGTGCGACGCGGCCAAGCGGCTCACCTCCGGGGTGCGGCCCAACCGTAGATGGCGCCAGGGCTCGGCGGACCAGGTGCCGGTGGATCCCGACCTCAAGTCTCCGGCCAACGACGAGGTCGTCGCCGGCGCCGAGTACGAGGTGCTGGCCAACGCTCGGCTGGGCCTGAACTACACCTACCGCAACCTCGCCCGGACGGTGGAGGACATGTCCAACGACGAGGCCAACACCTACTTCATCGGGAACCCCGGTGAGGGAATCGCCGACACGTTCCCCAAGGCCAAGCGCACCTACCACGCGGTCACGCTCAGCTTCACCAAGACCTTCTCCGACCTGTGGCAAGCCCAGGTCAGCTACACCTGGTCGCGGCTCACCGGGAACTACGACGGCCTCTACCGCCCGGAGGACAACCAGCTCGATCCCAACCTGAACTCCACCTTCGACCTCAAGTCCCTCCTCCTGAACCAGGACGGGAACCTCGCGGCGGACACCACGCACAACATCAAGGTGTTCCTGGCGAAGGAGTTCGTGGTCCTCCCCACCTTCAGCATCACCACCGGTCTCTCCTTCACCGCGAACTCCGGCCCGCCCATCAACTACCTGGGCGCGCAGGTGATCTACGGCCCCGGTCAGGCGTACATCCTCGAGCGCGGGAGTGGTGGGCGGCTGCCCTGGGTCACGTCGCTCGACGCGCGGGTGTCGTTCAACGTCCGCTTCACCAAGGACAGCGTCGTCACCGCGAGTTTCGAGGGCTTCAACCTCTTCAACTCGCAGCGGCCGGTCACCGTGGACCAGAACTACACCTTCGACAACGTCGGCCCGATCATCGGGGCGCGGAACGGGAGCGTGCCTGCTCCGTACGGCGAGATCGTCCGGATCGGCCCCAACTACGACCCCAACCTGACCTTCGATCAGAACCGCGCTGCCGGGAACGTGGAGACCATCCAGGCCGCGAACGGATCGCTCCCGAAACCGAGATTCATCCAGGGCGCGGCGGCTCAGGTCGTGGTGCCCGACCCGTTCCAGGCACACGGGTTCGTCAATACCAACCCCAACTGGGGCAAGCCCACCAACTACCAGCCGGTGCGCAGCTTCCGGTTCAGCCTTCGCTTCACCTTCTAGAGGATGCCCATGCACTCCAGAGCCTCAGGCCTGCACGCCGTCCTCCTCGCCGCGGTCTCCCTGGTGACGCTCACCGGTTGCCCGACCGCGGCACCCACCCCGTGCCTCATCCAGCGGCCGCCGTTGCAGGGCTACACGATCAAGTTCACCCTGCAGAGCACGCCGGCGGCCGGCTGCGAGGCCGTGCTCCCGCCGATCTTCGCCGATAACTGGCGCTTCGACGGGTTCTCCGACAGCGAGATCTGGGTGAAGTCGGATTCCATTCCGTATCCCGACGGTGACGAAGGGGGGCCACAGAGCACGGTCCTCGGTCACGGAACCTTCACCGAGACACCGGACTCCGACAACATCTGCACCATCGCCGAGATGACGTCCTTCGGCGGCGAGGCGCCGGACCTGCCCGACTTCGGAACGATCTCCTATCACCCGAGCGGTCTTCGCTTCCTCGATGGCGCGCGTTACCAGGGCTCGACCTTCGAGGGGAACGTGGACATCACCTTCGGCGGCACCTGCACCGGGACCTACACGATGCAGGGCCTCACGCCCTCGCCCATCGGGCTCATCGGTCCCTGCGTCGACGACTCGCTCTGCGATCCATTCGGAGATCCGGCGAACGGGATCCTCGCCTCGGGAATCAACCCCGACTACGCCGTGTCCTGCGTGAAGGAGGACTGGGTGACCACCTTCCTCACCGGGGATCCGGCGCTGGGAATCTGCTTCTTCACCAAGCCGTTCCCTGGACTGAAGTGACTCTTCGAGGGAACCCCGGCGGAGTGCCAGGAATCTTCCGTCGGGGGTCCCCTGTTCTCTGTTGGCCGGAGCAGTGACATGAGCGCGAACGAACTACTGACCGCGTTGAAGGCGGTGGCGGAACCCACCCGGTTGCGAATGCTGGAGCTGCTCCTGGGATGGGAGGGCCCACGCGCCGGTCCGGTCCGCTCCGGCGAGCGCGGGCTGTGCCTGTCGGACCTGGAGCTCCTCGTGGGGCTGCCCCACGCGCTGGTCTCGCACCACCTGCGCATCCTCAAGGAGGTGGGCCTGGTGGAGACCGAGCGCCGGGGGCGCTGGACGGTGTACCGGCCCTGCCCGGAGCGGGTGGCGATGGTGGCCGAGTCGCTGCGCGCGGTCGGGACCACCCGGCAGCTCCCCGGCGGGCCGAGCCTGTCCGCCGCCTGAAGCCGGCAGTTCCCTCGGGGGGCGAGGTCAGCCGTGGCGAGAGCGCCTGCGGAATGCGGCCGGAGTCTCCCCGAGGGAACGGCAGAACACGCGCGTGAGGTGGCTCTGGTCGGTGAAGCCGGTCTCCAGGGCGATGTCGGCGATGGGGCGCTCGGTGTCGGAGAGCAGCCGGCGAGCTGTGTCCACCTGCAGCTGGCGGAGGTAGCCCACCGGCGTCGTCTGCAAATGCCGGCGGAAGCCGCGCACCAGCCGCGTCGGCTCGACGTCGAGCTCCTACGACCTGATCTACGTGCCGCCGGGCGTACCGTTCTCCACGCCCTCGGGGGCCCCGCGCGCCGGGAGGGCCCGTGGTCGCCGCGTCGCGACCGCGGATCCTCCCGGCGCACGATGGGCACGTGCGCGTGCATCCGCGCTCCCCTCACCCCTGAAGACCGGCCGGGGCGCAGCGCTGTTGCGAACATTCGTCGGCGCACCGGCGATGTGCCGGGCGCCCGGGGGAGGAAAGCGGAGGGGAGGCCGAGCGTTAGACTCGGACGGGGATGACGATGCCGCCGGACACCACCTACGCTCGCGCGCTCGACCCGCTCGATCTCCAGCTCCTCGCCTTGCTGGAGATGGACGGCCGGATGTCGCACGCCCGGCTGGCCCGGCGGGTGGGGCGCTCGCGCAGCGCGATCCAGGAGCGCATCGAGCGCCTGGAGCGGATGGGCCACATCGCCGGCTACACCATCCGGCGCGGCAACCGCGGCGCCGAGGTGCAGGCCTATCTCCTGGTCACGGCGACGGGCGCGAATCACGACACGCTCGCCGCGGCGCTGCAGTCCCTTCCCGAGGTGCGGGTGTGCGACTCGGTGAGCGGCGAGCTGGACCTCATCCTCCAGGTGCACGCCCGCGACATCGCCGGCGTCGACCGGGTGCGGTCGACGGTGGCCTCGTTCCCGGGCGTGGCCCGCACGCGCACCGCGCTGGTGATGCAGAACCGCTTCCAGCGCGGAGACCGCCTCTAAGAACGCGCGGGGGCGTCCAGGCTCAGCCCGCGCGGCGGAGCGGCGAGGGAAGGAGCCGCTCGAGGAACCAGTCTCGGATGGGGGCCCAGATCGCGTCCTCGAAGCGGGGGCGGACCCACCCGAAGTGTCCGATGCGCCGCGCGCCGGCCTCCGCGGGGGTGATGGTCCGGACCTCACGGGGCCCGCCGTAGAAGGAGACCAGCGCTTCCACCCCGCTCCGCGGCGCGTAGAGGTCGTCGCCGATGTGAAGCGCCCGGACCGGGAAGCGGAGGGCGCCGTAGGCCTCGCGGACCGAGGGGCCCAGCGCGTCGAAGAGGTAGTTCCGCCGTCGCCCCCACGCGGCCCACTCGCGGGCGACACCGGCCGGAAGGTCTTCGCCCTGTCCGAAGACCTGCATGGGGAGGTAGCCCACTGCCGAGGTCAGGGAGGGAATCACCGCGTGCCACATGCCCCACATCAGCGCCCGCGCCGGCCAGGGCCAGTGTCCGGCCCAGCCGAGCTGCGAGCCGATCAGCGCTGCACCGGAGAGGTGGCGCGCCGAGGGGGCGAGGCCGATGAGCTGGCCGCCCGCGCTGTGACCCAGGAGGAGGAGCGGGGCGCCGGCGTACGCCCGCCGCATCCACCGGAGCGAGCCTTCCAGGTCCAGCCGCCCCCAGTCCTGCATCCGGACGTCCTCGCGGCGCAGGGGGCCTCCCTGCCGGGAGCCGGCGATTCCCCGGTAGTCGAAGGTGATGACCGCCAGGCCGGCGTCCGCCAGACAGCCGGCGACGCCCTCGTAGATCCTCCGCGGCACGCCGGTGGCGCTGGCGATGACGACCGCCCCCGCCACCCGGGGTGGCTCCAGCACCGTGGCCGCGAGCGGGCGGCCGTCCGCGGCCTCGAACACCAACGCGATGGGACGCACCGGGCACCTCCGTGCTAATCAGTAGACCGGTCGGTCTACTCACTAGACCGATCGGTCTACCGAGGTCAAGGAGGTCCCCGTGGACACCCGGGAACGGATGGTGGAGGTCACGGCACGGCTGCTGGCGCGGCAGGGTTACCACGCCACCGGACTGGCCCAGGTGCTGGCGGAGGCGGAGGCGCCCCGGGGCTCGCTGTACTTTCACTTCCCCGAGGGGAAGGAGCAGATGGCGGCCGAGGCGGTGCGCCGGCTGGGGGAACGGCTCGGGGTGGCGCTGCAGGCCAAGCTGGACGGCAAGCCGGACGTGCGGAGCGGGCTCCAGTCGGTGGCACGGATGTTCGCCCGGCAGCTGGAGGCCTCCGATTTCACCCTCGGATGCCCGGTGGCGACCACGGCGCTCGAGGCATCCGACGAGGCCCCGGCGCTGTCGGCGGCCTGCGCGCAGGTCTTCGAGCGATGGACGTCGGTGCTCGCCGAGCGTCTCCGGCAGGAGCGGCCGCGGGTGACGGCGCCCGAGCGCGTCGCCCGGACGGTCCTCTCGCTCATCGAGGGGTCGCTGCTGCTCGCCCGGGTGCGGCGCAGCGTCGAGCCCCTGAAGGATGCGGAGGTTGCCATCGGGACGCTGCTGGACGGCTGACCGGGGCTAGCTCGGCGCCGCCGTTCGGGGTTGACTCGCCCCGGGGACGGGAGGCGCGGAGATGGCAGGGATGAAGGTCCTCCTCTTCGGAGGGACCGGGATGGTCGGGCAGTCGGTGCTCGGTGCGTGTCTCCGCGACGACGCCGTCACCGAGGTCGTCGCGATCGGCCGGACCCCGACCGGCCGCACCCATCCCAGGCTCCGCGAGCTGGTGCGCAAGGACCTCTTCGCGGTGGACGTCCCCGACGCCGAGCTCCAGGGGTACGCCGCCTGCTTCTTCTGCCTCGGCGTGTCCTCGGCGGGGATGGGCGAGGCGGAGTACACCCGGCTCACCTACGACCTGACGCTCGCCTGGGCGCGGGCCCTGGCGCGGGTGAACCCCGGGATGGCCTTCCTCTACGTCTCCGGCGTGGGCACCGGCGGCAAGGCGATGTGGGCCCAGGTGAAGGGGCGAACCGAGGCGGCGCTGCTCGGGCTCTTCCGGGACGCATACATGGTGCGGCTCGGGCTGCTCCGCCCGGTGCACGGGGAGGTGTCACGGACGCGCTGGGCGCGCGTCCTCTACGCGGTGCTCGGGCCGGTGGCGCCGCTCATCCAGGCAGTCGCCCCCGGGATGGTCATCACCAGCGAGGAGCTGGGCCGGGCGATGATCCGCGCCGCCCGCGAGCGACCGCCGACGCACGTCCTCGAGATGCGAGATCTGCAGGCGCTCGCTCGCGGTTGACCACCCCGGACCCTGCGCTCCGGGCTACTGGATGGTCAGGTGCTCGGTCAGCGTGACCGGCACACCCTCCATGTCGTGTCCGATGAGGACGATGGTGTGCTGGCCCGGCGTCATGGGCTTGAAGAGCAGGTAAAAGCCGTCGACCACACCGAGCATGTGCTTCTGCGTGACGCACGAATCGAACGCCACCATGCTGAGATCCGGACTGAAGCGGAAGACGTCGTCCGAGAAGAACCGATAGCTGAGCGGATCCTGGATGTTCACGCCGTCCAGGGTGACGGTGAACCCGGTCACGTTGTCGAACAGCGGCGAGATGGCTCCGATGAGGAAGTCGTAGAGCGACTGCCCCGGCGCCGGATGGAAATTGGGATCCGGACAGGGATAGTCGTTCAGCGCCGACGACATCTGCAGCATGATCGCCCGGTCGCGCGGGATGGTGCAGCTCCGCGAGATGTTCGTTCCCAGGTGGCTGCCCGGCACCGCGGGTAGAAACCAGACCGGCCCGTCCTGATCGACTGCGCAGTGCTCCCCGGTCGTGTCGAAGAACGGATTCTGGTCGATGGGGATTGAATAGATGTAGCTCCAGGTCAGCTCGGCCCACCGGGAGAGGGTCCGTCCGTAGGGCCGTTCGTCCTTCGGGAACAGCATCGGGTTCGGATTGGAACTGTCGTCCCGATGCCGGATGTCCACGGACGACGTCTCGGTTGCCGGTGGACCGCTCGCTCCACAACCGACCAGCACTGCGACGAAGAGTGGGGTGAAGATTCTCATGGGGTCTCCTCCCGAGGGAGCCGCCAGTGCAGATCGGACGCCGGATCCCTCTGAAGATCCCCTTCTTCGATTTCGACTGGACCAGTACGATCTCACGCGATGCTCAACTGGGAGCTGCTCACGGCTGCGCTCGACACCCGGCGCGGGACGCCGATGTTCGTGCAGCTCTCGGAAGCGCTCGCCAGCGACATCCGGAGCGGCCGCCTCAAGCCCGGCGATCCCCTGCCGGGAACCCGCGCCCTCGCCACCCGGCTGCGAGTGCACCGCAACACGATCATCGCCGGATACAAGGAGCTCATGGCGCAGGGGCTGGTGGAGGCGCGACGGGGCGGGCTGTAGGAGAGCATGGTGGAGAGCCCGATCCACGGGACGCGTTGATGCTCTACCGCGCGGCGCCCCGATGCGCGGCTGTTCCCGACCGCGGCGCTCGCCCGCGCGTTCCGCAATGCGCTCCGCCGCCACGGCCGGAAGCTGCTCAACTACGGCGACCCTCGCGGTCACGAGGATCTCCGCCGCGGGCTCTCCACCATGCTCTCCTACAGCCGTGGGCTCTCCGTCGAGCCCGAGAACGTGATGCTGACCCGGGGCAGCCAGCAGGCGATCGATCTGATCGCCCGCGCCCTGCTCTCGCCAGGGGACGTGGTCGCCGTCGAGGCTCTGGGGAATCCAGGAACCTGGACCGCCCTCCGGCTGGTCGGCGCGGAGCTGAAGCCGCTTCCCATCGACGACGAAGGGCTGAAGGTGGAGGCCCTGGTGACCTTGCTGAAGCGGCACAAGGTCAGGGCCGTCTACGTCACCCCGCATCATCAGTTCCCGACCAACGTCGTCATGTCGGCTGCCCGGAGAAAGCAGCTGGCCTCGCTCTCGCTCGAGCACGGCTTCGCGATCATCGAGGACGACTACGATCACGAGTTCCACTACGAGGGTCGTCCGGTGCCGCCCATCGCCGCCGACGACGACGGCGCGAACGTCCTGTACCTCGGGTCCCTGTCCAAGATCCTGGCTCCCGGGCTCCGGGTCGGCTTCATGGTGGCCCCTTCCTCTCTGATGGATCGACTGGTCGCCCTTCGGCTGGCCAGCGACATGCAGGGGGACGCGGCCGTCGAGTACGCCATCGCGAAGCTGTTCGAGGACGGCGAGCTCCTCCGCCACCTTCGCCGGATGCGGAGGGTCTACGCTCGCCGGCGCGACGCGCTGGCCTCGGCCCTCGTTCGCCGCCTGGGGAGCGCGCTCACCTTCCGCGTCCCGAGCGGTGGCATGGCGCTGTGGGTCCGCGTCGCGGACGGGATCGACATCCCCCGGTGGGAACAGGACGGAAGGAAGGTCGGCGTGCTGTTCAAGGGCGCCGGGATGCTCGACTTCGCAGGGCGCGAGCTGCAGTTCCTCCGGCTCGGCTTCACCTACCACGACGAGGAGGAGCTGGCGGAGGCCGCCCTCCGAATGGCTCGCGCCCTGAAGCAGTGAACGGCGCTCCCGTCGAGCGGCGGGCCCTGATTGCGATGGCTTCCACTGTCGCCGAGTCCACGGGCAAGACGCAGCCTCGTTGCGGGCCTCGGCACCGAAGCGTACGGCCGGCACGCGGGCGGCCGCCCGTGAGGGCTTTTGGATTCTCAGAAAGGTCTAAAGCCATGCCTCAAGTTGAACAGCAGACGAGCAGTGACACGACACCCATCCGTCCGTTCAACGTCAATATTCCGGATGAAGAGCTCACCGACTTGCGCCGGCGCATCAAGGCGACGAGGTGGCCCGAGCGGGAGACCGTCGCCGACGATTCGCAAGGCGTGCAGCTCGCGACGATGCAGGAACTCGCGAGCTACTGGGCCACGGATTACGACTGGCGAAAGTGCGAAGCGAGGCTGAACGCACTACCGCAGTTCATCACCGAGATCGATGGGCTGGACATTCACTTCATTCACGTTCGGTCGAAACACGAAAATGCGTTACCGCTCATCGTCACGCACGGATGGCCCGGCTCGATCATCGAGCAGCTGAAGATCGTCGATCCGTTGACCAACCCCACGGCACACGGGGCGAGCGCGTCGGACGCCTTCCATCTGGTGATTCCATCGATGCCGGGCTACGGCTTTTCAGGAAAACCGACCACGCCCGGTTGGGGTGCGACCCGCATCGCGCAGGCCTGGATCGTGTTGATGAAGCGCCTCGGATACACGCGGTACGTGGCGCAGGGCGGCGACTGGGGCGCGGTCGTCGTCGATCAGATGGGCGTACAGGGAGCTCCCGAGTTGCTTGGCATCCACACGAACATGGCTGGCGCCGTTCCAGAGGACGTCGACAAGGCGGCCTTCACGGGCACCCCGCCCCCGGCCGACCTCTCGGCCGACGAGCGGCGCGCGTATGACCAGCTCGCCTTCTTCTACAAGCAGGACCTCGCCTACGCGCAGGAGATGGGTACCCGGCCGCAAACGCTCTACGGGATCGAGGATTCACCGATCGGGCTGGCCGCCTGGATCATCGATCACGACACGCGCAGTTACCAGCTCATCGCGCGCGTCTTTGCGGGTCAGGAAGAGGGCCTCACGCGCGACGACATCCTCGACAACATCACGCTCTACTGGCTGACGAAGACGGGGGTTTCGTCGGCCCGTCTCTACTGGGAAAGCCACCCCCCCTTCTTCTCCCCGAAGAACGTCCCGATCCCGGTTGCGGTGAGCGTCTTTCCTGATGACGCAGATTCACCCCCGCGGAGCTGGGTAGAGCGCGCGTATTCCAATCTGATTTTTTACAACAAGCACGACAAGGGCGGGCACTTCGCGGCCTGGGAGCAGCCGCAATTCCTTTCAGAAGACGTTCGCGCGGGCTTCAGACCCCTGCGGAAGCAAGCCGTCCTCTGAGCCGTCCTTGTAGCCCCACCGACGGCCCGTCGCCTCGAGATCACAGGAGCGACCCACCGGGGCCGGCGGGGCTCGTGCCCGCGCCGGCTCCGGCTCCTGCAGTGCCTACTCCGACGAGGGAGACGCGGTCCCGCGCGCGGTCCGGTCTGCTCCACCGGGTGAGAGGCCCCGGTGCACGGCAATTCAACGACGGCGAAGAGCGGGCTGCCCGTGAAGTTCGCTCCCTGAGGGGCCGAAAGCCCCGGCGACGGGTCCCCGTCGTCCACCGAGGTTGAGTCCGGTCCATGCCTGACGACGGCACCCAGCCGGGCGGTACTTTCTGCACGTGGGAGCGCCTGCCACGTGCAGAAAGGATCACCGGGGCCGGGGGCTCCAGCGAGCGGCCCCGGTCGACCCACCCGCGAGTGCCGGCCTGCGCGCGGGACTGCATCGTGACGCCGTGCCGGGCGCGCTCCGTCCAGGTTCGCCGCCGGGGACGCGCTCTGGCATCGTCCGGAGCCGGCTCCACCCCGACCGAGCCCCGGAGCGACAGCGCAGCGAAGGACGCGACGCCGGAGTAGCCTCCCTGCTCCGTGACCGCCTTGCATTACCGCGAGGTCGCACCCCCCACAGATCTCCAGTGGGCGATCGAGTGCTTCTGGTTCGCGGACGGCCCGGCGGAAGGCACCGAGCGCATCGTCCCCGACGGCTGCCCGGAGCTGGTCATCCAGCTCTGCGGATCGATGCGCGCCGGAGACGAGGGGCAGCCGCTGAGCGGACAGCCGCGAGCGGTCCTCGTCGGCCAGCGCAGTCGCGCCCTGCTGGTCTCTCCGGCCTCGGCGTTCCGGACGGTGGCGGTCCGGCTCCGCCCCGCGGCGTTCGGCCGGGTTCTCCACGACGACGCACACCGGCTCACCGACGGATGGGCCTCGCTGGAGGAGCCGTTCGGCCAGGACGGGCGCACGCTGGTCGCGCGGATCGAGGATGGGCGGACCGACCCGGAGCGCTGCGCGGCGCTCGTCACCTTCCTCCGGCGCCGGCTGGCGCGTGCCCGGCCGGATCGCCCGGTGGACGGCGCGGTGGAGGCGATCCGGCGGGCCCGAGGGCGGATCACCGTCCGCGCGCTCCGCGAGACCACCGGCGCCTCCGAGCGGGCCCTGGAGCGCGCCTTTCTCCGCGAGGTGGGGCTCCCCCCGCGGAACCTCGCCGCGGTGCTGCGGGTCCAGGCGGCGCTGCTCCTGCGCGACGCTGAGCCGAGCTGGGCCTCCCTCGCCGCCGAGCTCGCCTACGTCGATCAGCCGCACCTCACCCGGGAGTTCCATCGGGTCGCCGGCCTCCCCCCGTGCGCGCTGCTCGATGCGCTGGGCCCGCTGGCCCGGGCGTTCGTCGATCCCGGGCGACTCCGGGAGCTGCTCGGTGTCGGATCCGTCCAAGACAGGGGCGCCGGCCTCCGGACAGGATGAGCCCACCCTCTCCTTCCGGAGTCGATCGATGACCCTGCTCTCCCTGCTGCTGCTGGCGGCCGTGCCCGACTGTCCCGCGGTGGGCTCCGGCTCGCCCGGCCTTCCCCAGCTCGGCTGGCTCGCCGGCGCCTGGTCCGGCGACGACCGTGGCACGCTCAACGAGGAGGTCTGGCTCGCTCCCTCGGGCGGGCTGATGCTCGCCGTGCACCGGGACACCGCCGGCGGGAAGGCCACCGGGTTCGAGTTCCTGCGCATCGAGCAGGACGGAGACCGGCTCGTGTACCGGGCGATGCCCCAGGGCCGGCCGGCGACCGACTTCCCCCGGGTGGCGCAGGGGCCGAGTTGCATCGTGTTCGAGAACCCCGAGCACGCGTTCCCCCGCCGCATCCTGTACTGGCGCGAGGGAGCGAGCCTGCACGCGCGCATCGAGGGCACGCGGCAGGGGAAGCCCGCGGCGAAGGAGTGGGCGTGGACGGGAGCCCACTCCTCGAGCCGCTAGATGGAGATCCGTCTCATCTGCAGCGGACCACGCCTCCCGCAACGCCGAGGGACCGCGGAGCCCCCGAGGCCGCACGGGCAGCGAGCGAGGGGGAGCCGACGGAGCCGGCCTGCGACCGGGCCCATCCAGCGGCGAGAACGCCCGTGAAATCGGGGCGGTACGACGTCCCCGAGGACGCTAGAACACCGTCAGCCGCCCGCCGTAGAACGGGCTTTCCCGCCCATGTCCTTCACCCATCTGCACCTGCACACGCTGTACTCGCTCCTCGACGGCGCCATCCGGATGAAGGACCTGATCAGGACGGTCAAGGCCAAGGGCATGTCCGCCGTGGCCGTCACCGATCACGGCAACATGTTCGGCGCCATCGACTTCTACAAGAAGGCAAAGGACGCGGGCATCAAGCCCATCCTCGGCATGGAGGCCTATGTCGCCGGGACCAAGGGGCGGACGGACCGCACGGAGAAGGTGGCCAACCACCTCATCCTCCTGGCCAAGAACGAGGAGGGCTACGCCAACCTCCGCCTCCTCGCCTCCAGGGCCTACCTCGACGGCTTCTACTACCACCCGCGCATCGACAAGCAGCTGCTCAAGGAGCACAGCGCCGGGCTCTTCGGGCTCACCGCCTGCCTCGGCGGCGAGGTGACCTCGGCCTGCTACCGCGGGGACATGGACGCCGCCCGCTCCGCTGCGCGCGAGTACAAGGACATCTTCGCCCCGGGCCACTTCTTCCTCGAGATCCAGTCCAACGGGCTCCCCGAGCAGGAGAAGGCCAACGCCAACCTCAAGCAGCTCGCCCGGGACGTGGAGCTGCCGCTGATCGCCACCGCCGACGCCCATTACATCCAGCGCGAGGACGCGGCGGCGCACGAGCTGCTGATGGCCATCGCCAGCGGCAAGACGCTGGCCGACAGCAAGCGGATGCGCCACAGCACCGACCAGCTCTACGTCACCAGCCCCGAGGAGATGCTGGCCTACTTCCAGGACGTGCCGGAGGCGGTGCACAACACGATGCGCATCGCCGAGCAGTGCACTCTGGAGCTGAAGCTGGGCAGGCCGATGCTCCCGACGTTCAAGGTCCCGGAGGGACACACCCCCGACTCGTACATGGCCGAGCTCGCCACCACCGGCCTCCAGGAGCGCTTCAAGGAGCTGCCCTACCAGGTCGACCGCGAGCTGTACCTCCACCGCCTCGGCACCGAGCTGGCGGTCATCTCCTCGATGGGGTTCAGCGGCTACTTCCTCATCGTCCAGGACTTCATCAACTGGGCGAAGCGGCACGGAATCCCGGTGGGGCCGGGGCGCGGCTCCGGCGCGGGCAGCCTCGTGGCCTACGCGCTGCGGATCACCGACCTCGACCCCATCCCCTACAACCTCCTCTTCGAGCGCTTCCTGAACCCCGAGCGGGTGTCGATGCCGGACTTCGACATCGACTTCTGCCAGGACCGCCGCGACGAGGTCATCACCTACGTCTCCGGCAAGTACGGGCAGGACAACGTCGGGCAGATCATCACCTTCGGCTCGCTGAAGGCAAAGAGCGTGCTCCGCGACGTGGCCCGGGTGTTCGGCCTCCCCTTCTCCGAAGGAGACCGGCTGGCGAAGCTGGTCCCCGAGGTCCTGAACATCACCCTGAAGGACGCGATCGAGCTGGAGCCCCGCCTGAAGGAGATGATCGACAAGCCCTCCGTGCTGGGCACGCTCGAGGGCGGGCGCGAGGTGACCTCGAAGGAGGTCCTCACCATCTCCATGGCCCTGGAGGGGCTGCACCGCCAGGCGGGGATGCACGCCGCGGGAGTGGTCATCGCCGACAAGCCTCTCTGGGAGTTCGTCCCCGTCTACCAGCGGCCCGGCGAGAGCGCGCTCATCACCCAGTTCGCCAAGGACGAGGTCGAGGCGGCGGGACTGGTGAAGTTCGACTTCCTCGGCCTCACCACCCTCACCGTCATCCAGAACGCGCTGGAGCTGGTCAACCGCGGCCGCGCGCCCGGTGAGCGGACCCAGGCCCATCAGATCCCGCTCGATGATCCCGCGACCTACGACGTCATCTCCCGCGGGGACACCGCCGGCGTCTTCCAGATGGAGTCCAGCGGCTTCACCGAGATGGTGATGAAGCTCAAGCCATCGTGCTTCGAGGACGTCATCGCCGCCGGCGCGCTCTACCGTCCGGGTCCGCTGGACTCGGGGATGGTGGACGTCTTCATCAGCCGCAAGCACCGCCGCGAGCGGGTGACGTTCCCCCATCCGGCGCTGGAGCCGGTGCTGAAGGACACCTACGGCGTCATCGTCTACCAGGAGCAGGTGATGCAGATCAGCCAGGTGCTGGGCGGGTACTCGCTCGGCCGCGCCGACCTGCTCCGCCGCGCGATGGGAAAGAAGAAGGCGGAGGTGATGGCCGCCGAGCGCCAGGGCTTCCTCGAGGGCTGCCAGAAGAACGGCGTGGACCCCAAGGTCGCCGGGGAGATCTTCGACCTCATGGAGAAGTTCGCCGAGTACGGCTTCAACAAGAGCCACTCGGCCGCCTACGGCCTCATCACCATCCAGACCGCGTGGCTCAAGGCGCACTACCCGGTGGAGTTCATGGCCGCGCTCCTCACCAGCGAGAAGGACAACACCGACAAGGTGGTGGCCCACATCGCCGAGGCCCGCGGGCAGGGCTACGAGGTGCTGCCGCCGGACGTGAACGTGTCCGAGCTGGCCTTCGGCGCCGTGGACGGGAAGATCCGCTTCGGCCTCGGCGCCATCAAGGGCGTCGGAGAGAGTGCCATCGAGGCCATCCTCGAGGCCCGGCAGGCCGGGCCATTCCGCAACCTCTTCGAGTTCGCCGAGCGTGTCGACAGCCGACGGGTGAACCGGAAGGTCATCGAGGCGCTGGTGAAGGCGGGAGCGTTCGACTTCGAGGGCCGTTCCCGCCGGCAGCTGTTCGAGTCCGTCGAGAAGGCGCTGGAGCGCGGGGCCTCGGCCCAGCGCGACCGCGCGGTGGGGCAGTCCTCCCTGTTCGGCCTTCTGGAAGACGCCGGTCGCCCGGGTCCAGCGGCCTCGGTCGCCCGGCCCGAGTACACCCCGGCGGAGGAATGGCCGGAGAAGGAGCGGCTGGCGATGGAGAAGGAAGCCATCGGCTTCTACGTCTCCGGCCACCCGCTCCATCAGTATGCCCGTGAGCTGCAGCGCTACGCGCGGCCGGCGGCTGCGGTGCAGCGCGCACGCCGGGACGACGTGGTGACCGTCGCCGGCATCGTGGCCCAGCTTCGAGAGCGCCCCACCAAGACCGGAAAGCGCATGGCCTGGGTGACGCTCGAGGACCTCAGCGGCTCGGTGGAGCTGGTGTGCTTCCCCGGGAAGGAGGGCGGCCGCTCGGTGATGGGCAAGGACGGGAAGTGGACCAAGTCCGGCCCCCGGCCCGGGTACGAGGCCTGGGAGCCGCTCCTGAAGTCCGACGAGCCCATCCTGGTGAGCGGCACGGTCCAGGTGAACACCCGAGACGAGGAGAACCCCACCGCCGAGCTGATCGTCGAGCAAGTGCAGTCCTTGAAGGAGGTCCGCGACAAGCGAGTGAAGCGGCTCGAGCTGCGCGTCCGGGCGGACCTGGTCACCGAGGAGCGACTCGAGCGGCTCTCGGGCCTGGCGAGGGAGCACGCCGGTGCGACGCCGCTGGCGGTCTCCATCGTGCTCCCGGGGCAGGCCGAGGCGCTCATCGGCAACACCGGCCTCAAGGTGGACGTCTCTGACGCCCTCATCGCCGCGGTGGACCGGCTATTCGGCGAGAAGGTCGTCGAGCTGGGCTAGACGTCCTCCCCGGTGGCCTCGCTCAGGATCGGCCTGCAGCTCGTCGTCCTCGGCGCGCTGTTCGCCGGGTGCCAGTGGGTGGTGGCGCGGACCGGGCTGCCCGTGCCTCCGGGGCTCCTCGGGCTCCTGCTGCTGATCGGCCTTCTTCTCTCCCGCGCGGTTCCGGAGCAGGCGGTCGACCGGGGTGCCGACCTCCTCCTGAAGTACCTTCCGGTGATCTTCCTCCCGCCGGGCATCGGCGTCATCCGCGAGCTCCACGTCGTCCGCGGGCACGGGCTCGGCCTGGCGCTGGTCCTGGTGGCGAGCCTGGTCGTCGGCCAGCTGGTGGCCGGGGTGGCGGGCCAGGCGCTGGTGGACCGGGAGAAGCGGTGAGGGCGCTGGAGATCCTCGGAGCCACCGCCTTCACCGCGGCGCTCTACTGGATCTGCAGCCGGGTGCAGCGGCGACTCCGGCTGTCGCTGCTCCACCCCTTGCTCCTGGCGGTGCTGGCCGGCGGGACGGTGTTCGCCCTCCTGCCGCCGTCCTGGCTCGAGGCGTACGTTCGCGGCTCCCGGCCCCTGCTCTGGCTGCTCGGGCCGGCCACGGCAGCGCTCGCCCTCCCCTTCTACCGGCAGCGG
>DASROG010000043.1:0-9176 GCA_035646995.1 Myxococcaceae bacterium | reverse complement strand
GGGAGCACCTGGTGCCGCTTCGGCGTGCAGGACTCGGTCAGCTTCGCCATCCGCCTGGAGAACCGGTACAAGGGCCTCCGCGCGCCCCACAAGCTGAAGTCCGCCGTCTCCGGCTGCGCCCGCGAGTGCGCCGAGGCGCAGGGCAAGGACTTCGGGGTCATCGCCACCGAGAAGGGCTACAACCTCTACCTCTGCGGCAACGGGGGAATGAAGCCGCAGCACGCGCAGCTCTTCGCCACCGACCTGGATGAGGACGCGCTCATCCGGTACCTCGACCGGTTCCTGATGTTCTACGTGCGCACCGCCGATCGGCTGCAGCGCACGGCGGCGTGGTTCAACAACCTCGAGGGCGGCATCGAGTACCTGCGCCAGGTGCTCATCGAGGACTCGCTCGGGATCTGCGCCGAGCTGGACGGCGACATGGCGCGGATCGTCGACAGCTACCGCTGCGAGTGGAAGGCCACCCTCGAGGATCCGGTCAAGCTCGCCCGCTTCCGGACCTTCGTGAACTCTCCCGAGCCCGACCCGAGCCTGGTCCGGGTTTCTCAGCGCGCGCAGCACCGGCCCGCCACCTGGGAGGAGAAGCAGCTCCACCTCGTTGCCCAGGAGGCCGAATGACCGCCATCGCCGTCGAGCTCGACGGGGCGCCGTGGGAGGACGTCTGCGCCCTCGACGACATCGTCCCCTGGACCGGGGTCTGCGCGCTGATTGCTGGCCGGCAGGTGGCGATCGTCCGCACCGGCGACGCCGTCTATGCGCTCGGCAACCTCGATCCCTTCAGCAAGGCCTACGTGCTGTCGCGAGGGATCGTCGGTGACAAGGGCGGGATCCCCAAGATCGCCTCTCCCATCTTCAAGCAGACCTTCGACCTGCGCACCGGGACATGCCTGGACAACCCGGCGGTGCGCGTCCCCACCCACGAGGTCCGCATCGAGCGCGGGCGGATCCTCGTGCACCGCGAACCGCGCCCGGGAGACCACGATGGAGCATGAAACGATTGCCGCGGTGGCCACGGCCGCCCGGACGAAGGCCGGACTTCTCCGGCAGAGCCCGTGGCAGTACCTCGTCCTCTCGGCGCTGGCCGGCGCCTACGTGGGCCTGGGGATCGTGCTCATCTTTGCCATCGGCGCGCCGCTGCAGGCCGCCGGCTCGGGCGCCACCCGCGCGGTCATGGGGGCCTCGTTCGGCGTGGCGCTCACCCTGGTCATCTTCGCCGGCTCGGAGCTGTTCACCGGGAACAACCTGGTGATGACCGTCGGGGTACTGTCGCGCACCGTCACCGCGGGAGCGCTGGCCCGCATCTGGATCGCGAGCTTCGCCGGGAATCTGGTCGGCTCGCTCCTGCTCGCTGCTGCGACCGCGAGCTCGGGCGTCCTGAGCAGGGCACCGGCGAAGGAGTTCGTGCTCGGCGTGGTCGCCGCGAAGATGGCCGCGCCCGCCAGCGAGCTGTTCTTCCGTGGCGTGCTCTGCAACGCGCTGGTCTGCCTCGCGGTGTGGATGGGCATCCGGACCAAGGACGAGACCGCGCGGCTGGTGCTCATCTTCTGGTGCCTCTTCGCCTTCATCGGCGCCGGCTTCGAGCACAGCGTTGCCAACATGACCCTGCTCGGGATCGGGCTCTTCCTGCCGCACGATCAGGCCCTGGTCTCCTGGGCGGGGTTCGCCCGCAACCTCTCCCTGGTCACCGCGGGCAACATCCTCGGCGGGGCACTCCTCATCGGGCTGCCCTACTGGTTCGTGGCCCAGGGGCAGCGGCGGCTTCTCGCGGTCCGGCCGGTGGAGGAGCCGATGCCGGTCGTGGCGGTCCGATGAGAGCGTCTCTCGATGGACGGTGCATCGTCCTCTTCGAGGCCCGGCTCCAGGACGAGCTCGCGCAGATGGTGCGGCGGGGCGGGGGGGTCCCGGTGTGCGTTCCGGCGGTGGTCGAGCGGCGTCGGGCGAGCGGTCACGAGGTCGCGGCGCTGCTGGACATGCTGCGGAGTGGTGACGGGGCACCGGTGTTCGTCTTCTCCACCGGGGTGGGCGCTCGCGCGCTGTTCGACGAGGCGCGGGCGCTGGGCCGCGCCCCGGAGCTGGTCGAGGCCATCCAGCGAGGGGGATCCATCTGCCGCGGCCCGAAGGCAGTGGCCGCGCTTCACCGGGAGGGGCTCGCCGCGACGGTGAAGGCGCGGTCACCGTACACCACCGTCGAGCTGATCGAAGCGCTCGCGGGGCTCGAGCTCACCGGACATCCGGTGGTGCTGGTGCACTACGGCGAGCGGAACCAGGCGCTGGTGGAGGCACTCGCCGCGCAGGGGACGGTGCTCCTCGAGCTCCTGGTCTACGAATGGGGGATGCCAGAGGACACCGCACCGCTTTCCCGCGCCGCGGAGTCGCTCATCCGCGGTGACTTCGACGCCGCCGCGTTCACCACCCAGGTCCAGGCCCGCCACCTCATGAGCATCGCCAGCAGGATCGGCCGGAGAAACCAGCTGGTCGCCGCGCTGCGCTCGCGGGTGGTGGTGGCAGCCGTCGGACCGACCTGCGCCCGGGTGCTCGACGAGCTCGGCGTCCCGCCGCACGTCGTGCCCGACCCACCGAAGATGGGCACGATGCTCGAGCTCCTCGCCGGCCGGCTCGCCGGGAGGAGCGCCGCGTGAGCCTCTACCCTGCATTCCTCAAGCTCTGGGGGCGCCCGGTTCTCCTGGTAGGGGGCGGCAAGGTCGCGGCGAACAAGCTCCACGGGCTCATCGAGGCCGGGGCGGTGGTGACGGTGGTGGCGCCCGAGATCTCCGCGGAGCTCCACCGTCCCTTCGTGCGCCTCCTGCGCCGTCGATTCGAGCCCCAGGACCTGGACGGTTGCTGGTTCGTGATCTCGGCCGCTCCACCCGAGGTCAATCGCGAGGTGGCCGAGGCCGCCCGGCTGCGCCGCATCTTCGTCAACGCGGCCGACGACACCGACGCGGCGAGCGCCTACCTCGGCGGGGTCGTGCGCCGGGGAGGAGCCACCGTGGCCATCTCCACCGGAGGCAGGGCGCCGGCGCTCGCCGGATTGCTCCGCGAGGCGCTGGAGCGATTGCTCCCGGAGACCCTGAGCGACTGGGTCACCTTCGCCGAGCGCCTGCGCGAGCGGTGGCGTGCCGAAGGCGTCCCGATGGAACAGCGGCGGCCGCTCCTGCTGCGCGCGCTGGACCAGCGGTACGGGGAGACGGGATGAGCGGTCCGGGACTCGTTTCCCTGGTGGGCGCGGGGCCGGGCGATCCCGAGCTCCTGACCCTGCGTGCCGTGGCACGGCTCGGCGCGGCGGACGTGGTCTTCTACGACGCGCTGGTCGATCGCGCGGCCCTGCGGTACGCGCCGCGGGCGCGGTGGGCGTACGTCGGGAAGCGGGCCTTCCGGCCCTCCATCTCGCAGGCCACCATCCAGGGGCTGATGATCCGACGCGCGCTCCGCGGCGAGCGTGTGGTGCGGCTCAAGAGCGGCGACCCGTTCGTCTTCGGCCGCGGCGGCGAGGAAGCGCTCGCGCTCGCGGCGGCGGGGATTCCCTGCGAGGTGGTGCCCGGGGTCTCCGCGGCGGTCGCGGCTCCCGCGCTCTCCGGAATCCCGGTCACCCATCGAGGACTCTCCGCGGCGTTCCTGGTCGTCTCGGGACACTCCGAGGCGGCCTTTGCGCCGGTGCTCGGCTCGCTGGAGCCAGGCACGGCCACGGTGGTGGTGCTGATGGGGCTGCAGACCCGCGCTCTCGTCGCCGACCAGTTGCTCTCTCGGGGCTGGGCGCCGGGGACGCCGGCGGCGGTCCTCCTCGCGGCGGGGACCTCGGACGCCCGGACCTGGCGGGGCACGCTGGCCACGCTCGGCGCCTGCGAGCTCCCCGATCAGAGCCCGAACCTGCCCGGAGTGCTGGTCGTCGGCGCCTCGGTCGCGGTCGCCGCCCAGCTCGAGGCCCTGGGGGGTCCACGCCAGAGGGAGGACGGGCCCCTGGGCGCCGCCGCCTCCGACTGACACTGTCGAAACGGCCGTCCGGAGCCTAGGTTCCGGATCGCCATGTTCAAGGCCGGCGTCGCCGGGTGGGACTACAAGAACTGGAACGGGACCGTGTACCCGGAGCGTGCCGGCCGCGGGTTCGACAAGCTCGAGTACCTCTCGCTGTACCTGCCGCTCTTCGAGATCAACCGGACGTACTACCGCGCCGCGAGCGCTGCCGAGGCCCGCTCCTGGGTGGAGCGCGTCGGCCACCGTCCGGACGTGGTGTTCACCGCGAAGATCCCCGAGCAGTTCGTCGCCCCGGGGAAGAGCTGGACCCGCGAGGACGTGGCGAACGCCCGCGAGGGCCTCGACGTGCTGAACGAGTCCGGCCGGCTCGGCGCCGCGGTCCTCCAGTTCGCCTACAGCTTCAAGCGTATCCGGAAGGATCACACCATCGACGAGGACGCGCTGAAGTGGCTCCTCAAGGCGGCAGCGGCCTTCAAGGGGCTCCCGGTCTTCGTCGAGTTCCGGCACGACAGCTGGGACGCTCCCGAGGTCCTGGCCGAGCTCCGGGAGCGGAAGATCGGCTGGGTCAACGTGGACCAGCCGCACCTTCCCAAGGACTCGCTCCGGCTGCGGCCCTATGCGACCACCTCCACGGGGTACATCCGGATGCACGGCCGCAACTACCAGACCTGGATGCGCTTCTTCGGCCGCGGCTCGAAGAAGACCGCGGAGAACGTGGAGAAGCGGCAGAAGCAGACGCCCGAGCAGCGGCGCGCCGAGGAAGATCAGAAGAACGCCCGCTTCGACTACCTCTACACGCGCCACGAGCTCGAGGACATCGCGCGGACGGCGCGGGAGATCTCCCGCCAGCCGGAGGTGCGGGAGGTCTACGCGGTCAACAACAACCACAACTTCGGCAAGGCGCCCACCAACGCGCTCATGCTGGAGTCCATGCTCAGCGGCGAGGACGTCCCTGCCCCGCCGGACCTCTTCGAGCACTACCCCGAGGCGCTCGAGGGCTTCGCGCACCCGGTGCCCGCGGCAGAGCTGCGCGACGCGGGCGAGGATGCTCCGGCAGGGCCAACGCCTGCTGCCTCTGGACCGGAGGAGCGCCGCTGAAACCTCGGAGAGCGCCTCGGGCGGCGCGTCGTCAGGCTCTCGGCAGTCGGCGCTCGACCCGCCGGTACTTCTGTGGCCTCGAGGTGGTCCGCTCGATGACCCGCCGGGCCTCCAGGTCGAGCTTCACCGTCTCGCCGTACCAGTGAGGATTGCCCTCGAACCCGCTCCGGAGGCGCGCGGCGAGCCGCTCCATCAGCTCCGAGTGGGTGAGCTCGCCGCGCCCGAGCACCGCGAGGATCGCGCTCCGGACCTGGTCGTACTTCTCGCGGCTGATGTTCCTCCCGCTCTTCCGCTGCGGATGCCTGGTCAGGATGCTCCCGCTCATCGCGCCACCTTCTTCACGGTGTCCCACGTCCGGGTGGTCACATCCTGCCCGAAGGTCTTCTCGATCAACGACATGAACACCGGTCCCTTCGGGCTCTGGACGTAGCGGCTGAACACCTCGCGCCCACGCACCTCGAGGATCTGCGCCCCATCCTGAGCAGGAAGCCGGGGCGGCGCACGGGCCGGTGCCTCGCGGAGGAAGGTCACGATGCGCTTGGAGGCTGGAGGGAGGCGATACTTCGAGAAGGGGTCGGTCGCCACCAGCGCCTGGAGCTCGTCGATGGAGCGGATGATGGTGAGAAAGCTCCGCCCGAGGTGCTTCTCCATCGCGGCCTCGACCTTCCGTTCCAGCGCGGCGTGGGACGCCTCCCGGGCGCTGAACACCACGTTCCCGCGGCCGAGCACCGTCCGGACCTCGCCGAAGCCGGCCTCCTCGAAGGCACGCCTCAGCGCGGGCATCTTCGCGTTCATCGGGCTCACGCCCCGGAGTAAGGCCGCGTAGCGCCCCATGGCCCGCTATCCCGCCCCGTGGAACACCGCCTCGACGTTGTGCCCATCGGGATCGAGCACGAACGCGCCGTAGTAGCCGGGATGGTAGTGCGGCCGAGGACCCGGCGGCCCGTTGTCCCGTCCGCCGGCGGCCATCGCGGCCCGGTAGAACGCGTCCACGTCGGCGCGGGACCCGGCCCGGAACGCGACGTGGACCCGAGGCGTCTCCGGCGTCCCCTGTGCCACCCAGAGGTCGGGCTTCGGAGGCACGCCGTAGCCGAGGACAACCATGCCACCGGTGTGCTCGGTGGGAATCTCCATCAGCACCCGGTAGCCGAGCGGCGCCAGCGCCGCGTCGTAGAAGCGGCGACTCGCCAACGGATCGCTGACTTTCAGCCCGGTGTGATCAATCATGCGCCAGGCCACTAGCACACGCTCCGGGGTCGCTCCCATGGTCCGGATCTACGAGGGACGCTGTCACTGCGGCGCAGTCCGCTTCCGGTTCCGCAGCGAGGAGATCGCCCGCGGCTTGCGCTGCAACTGCTCGATCTGCATCCGCAAGGGAGCGGTCATGTCCCTGGCCTACGTCCCGCCGTCGGACATGGAGCTCCTCGAGGGCAAGGACGCGCTGGAGGTGTACTGTTGGGGGGACCGGACCGTGAACAACTACTTCTGCCGGACCTGCGGCATCCACCCGTTCCACGAGGTCATCCGGAATCCGGGATTCCTCCGCTTCAACCTCGGCTGCATCGAGGGGCTCGACCCACTGGCCCTTCCGATCGAGCTGATCGACGGGCGGGCCTTCTAGCCCGGGCGAGGCGCCCCGGCTCGGTGGCCGCCAGTCGACGAGCGACTTCTCCGGACCTCCGGCCCGGAACCCCGTCATCTGGTTCACGGTTGCTTCCTCTGCCGGGGCGTTCCCCGGGGCGGAGCGACCCGGTCCGCGCGACGTCCGCCTCCGACGACCAGGCCGTGGCTCTGAGCGATGAGCCGGGACAGCATCGGCCAGTCCATCCGGGTCGAATCGAGATACACCCCGATCCAGCCCCGGTGTCCGAGGTAGGGCGGGACGAAGAACCGCTGGGGATCCAGATCGACCAGGACGGCCTGGTCTCCCGGCGCCGCCTTCAGCCACACCGATGGCCGGCCGCCGGCGTAGTTCCCCTTCTGCATCGCAAAGATCCGGTCACCGACGCGCCAGGTCGGGTCGCCCCAGGCCCGCTTCTCCGTCGCGTCAGGGAGCGCGAGACAGACTTTCCGGAGCCGCGTCAGGCGCCCGGGCTCCAGCGTCGAGGGATTCATCGGTCTTCCCGAAGTGTTTCGACGTTCTTTCGTCATGGTCCGGACTCTGCCTTCCGCGTACACACGCTCCGTCGAGGAGCACCGATGGACTTCGAGATCCGCTTCCAGGGGTTCGAGAGCTCCGATCCCCTTCGCGAGCACGCGGAGATCCTGGTTCTCGCCCACCTGGGTCGCTTCCGCTCCGAGCTCACCCAGGTCTGCATCGTGCTCGGCCGGCGCAACGGCGGGAGCCGGCCCACGGAGATCCGCTGTGAGATCACCGCCACCGGACCCCGGCTTCCGGGCACCACCGTCGACCACCGGGGCCTGAACGCGTTCCCCGCGCTCTCGCTGGCCATCCAGCGGGCCGCGCGCGCCGTGCGCCACGACCTCGGGCGAGGACGCGGCCGCTCGCGGTCGAGCTGACCCGCGCCCAGCGCATCGCGCAGCCGCGGCGCGTTGCGCGACCGGCCCCGCGAGGACGTCTCACCGCGGAGTGCCGTGCCGCTCCGCCGCATGCTCCCGGAGCGAGGTGAGGAGGTCGCCCCACCACAGCCCGGTCATCCTGATGAACGCTTCCACGTCGTACCCGTGACGCACCGGATGGTCCGGACGGAGGCTCGCCCACCCGCGGTGGGTCACGGTGACGGTCGTCCCGCTCGAGCTCGGCGCGAACACCACCTCGACCTCGGTCCGCTCGCCCGGCGCGAACACGACCCCGCGCCACTCGAAGACCAGCCGTGACGGCGGGTCCCAGACCTTCACGGTCCCGGTCTCGAAGACCCGGGTGGTCCCGCCGGTCTCGAACGACTCGAAGAGGCGGCCGCCGAGCCGGGCCTCGAGGTGGATGAAGCCACGGTTGCCCCCGGCGACGCGATACTTGAGCCCGCGGCGCCACCACTGGTCGATCTCCTCGGTGAAGACCCGGAACGCCACCTCGGGCGGGACCGCCACCGCCACGGTGGCCCTCGCCTGGTCTCCCGGCCGGACGGCGGTCATCGTCGGCGGCTCCGGTGAACGCGCTCGGCGTGCGCCTTGAATGATTGGAGCTGGTCACCCCACATCGCCTCGACATCCTCCACCCACGTCCGGAGCCGGGCCAGCGGCTCGGTGCGCAGCTGGATGAGGCGGGCCCGGGCGTCGTCCTCGAGCGCCTCCTGGGCGATGAGGCCGGCGCGGCGAAGCACCCGGAGATGCCGGCTCATGGCCGGACGGCTCATCGAGAGCGCCTCGGCCACCTCGCTGGGTCGCTGGGGCTTCCTCCGGAGACGCTCGACGATGGCCCGCCGGGTCGGGTCGGCCAGCGCGGCGAGCGTCCGGTCGAGGTCAGCGGCCACGAGGCGCGCCGGACCGGATCCGCTGCATGAACCACCAGTGGTGGCCTTCGGGATCCTCCACGCGGTAGGTCCGATCGGACCAGTAGTCGTCGCCGTAGTCGCTGGTGGTCGGCTCCTCGTGAATCTTTCCCCCGGCGGCCCGGGCCCGCGCACAGTGGGCGTCCGCGTCGTCCACGAAGATGGCCAGCATCTGGGTGTTGGTGCCGCCCACCGACCGCGGGCTCCGGCCGGGAACCGGCGTCTTCCGTTCGGAACTCCCACCGGACTGGCTCACACACACCAGACCTTCTCCGAACCGCAGCTCGGAGTGCTCGATCCGCCCGCCCTCGCCCTCGATCTTCAGCTGCACCTCGAAGCCGAAGGCCCGGCACAGCCAGTCGATGGCCTTGCTCGCGTCGTCGTAGAACACCGCCGGGCAGACTCGCGCCCAGCCGTCAGGTGGCTTCTTCATCGTTTCCTCCTCCTGCCGAGGTTGCCTGTTCGAGCAATGATTAACTCGAACAGAAACCATCTGCAAGCCCCGACGACGGTCGGGAGTCGAGGCAGAGGAGGCGATTGTGAACGGTTGAACTCCCGGACCGGTGAGGGCTCTCGGAGATCCGTTCAGGCCCGCCCCAGCCCGAGCAGCGGGGCGAGCGACGATCGCCGGAGCAGGAGCCCTGCCCAGATCAGCAC
>DASROG010000042.1:0-4833 GCA_035646995.1 Myxococcaceae bacterium | reverse complement strand
CCCTCCTCCACCTCTGGGGCTCGGTGCTGTGGGGACGCCGGGCCGGGCTGTTCGCGGCGCTGTGCTTCTTCCTCGCCCCCCGCCACTTCTTCAACGCCCACCTGAGCTGCTTCGACATGCCGGTCGCCGCGATGTGGCTGCTGGTGGTCTACCTGTTCTGGCGCGCGGAGGAGGACCTGCGGTTCGCGCCCTGGACCGGCCTCGCCTTCGGCCTGGCGCTCGCCACCAAGCACAACGCCTTCTTCCTGCCGGTGGTGCTCACCCCGTTCGGGGTGCTGGCTGCCTGGCGCGCCGCTGGCCAGGAGGGGCGCAACACCCTCCTCGGGATGGGTCGAGCGGCGCTGGCCTTCGTGGGCTACCTCGCGCTGCTCCTCGTGGTGCAGGGGCGCGACGGGCTGGTGCAATCGTGGCAGCTGCTCTCACCCCAGACGTTCGGGCTGGTCGCGCTGGTGGCGTCGCTCGCGGTCCTGGCGCTGCGGCTGCGCCGGCGCGATCCGGCCGCGTTCGTCCGGCTGGCACCGCTGGTCGCGATGGGGCTCCTCGGGCCCGTCGTCTTCTACCTGCACTGGCCCTGGCTCTGGTACCACCCGGTGGACCGGCTGGCCTGGTACTTCGACTTCCACGCGACGCACGTCCACTACGCCTGGACCTACTTCGGCGACGTGCTCCGGACGCCGCCGTTCCCCCTGGCGTACGTCTTCGTCGTCACGGCGATGACCCTCCCCGTCTCGCTGCTCCTCCCGATGGGCGTGGGGCTCCTCCGCACCGGCGTGCGCAACCTCGGCGATCTCGTTCCGGCGCTGGGGCATCGCGTCGGCCGTGGCGGACAGACCGAATGGCTCCTGGGGGTGAACGCGCTCTTCTCCATCGTCCTCATCAGCCACCCCGACGTGCCGCACTTCGGCGGGGTGAAGCACTGGCTCCCCTCGATGCCGTTCCTCGCGCTCCTCGCCGGGCGAGAGTTCGACCGGGCGGCGGCCGGTTTGTGTTCGGTGCTGGACCTCTCGGCGGGGCGCGGCAGGGCGGCGAGCGTCGTGCTCGGCGCGATCGTCCTGCTGCCGGCACTGACGCTCACGGTCCACGTCCACCCGTACGGCACGTCCGCTTACGGAGAGCTGGCCGGGGGAACCCCGGGCGCGGCGAGCCTCGGCTTCCAGCGCCAGTACTGGAGCAACAACGTCACCGGGGTCCTGCCGTGGATCAATGCGAACAGTCCACCAGGTGGGCGCGTGTGGCTACACGAGGTGAATGGGCTTTCCTTCCGTGACTACCAGCGCAATGACATGCTGAGGAAGGACGTTTCACCCACGGGCGGCCCCGAGGACGCGGACCTCGCCGCAGTCCAGTACCACCAGGAGTTCCGCGAGCAGGAGGTCGTGGTCTGGCAGGCCTTCGGGACGTGGGTTCCCGCCACGGGCTTGTACCTCGACGAGACACCGCAGGTCGTCGTCTACCGACACGCCGCGCGCTGAACCGCTCCGCAGGCAGGGGCGGTACCTGCTGGAAAGGGGAGAGGCTGTGAACATTCGTCAAGTCGTGGCCGGAGTCGCGCTCGTCCTGCTCGCCGGGTGCACCCGCTCAAGTACGCCGATACATCGAGCGGAGCTCCGGCGAATCTCCGGGGACGCCGTGCAGATCATCCCCAGCGAAGGTCAGCTGCCGTACTGCCTGGTGTTCACCCACTCGGAGAAGGGAGTGGTCCGGCAGCTCACGATCAGCAAGAACAACAACTCGGTGAAGTGTGATGCCGGCGAGCCGGTCCTCGGGCAGACGTACAAGATCCCCATGGAGGAGGGCCCGGTGAAGATTCAGGTCTTCTTCTCCGACCAGCGGCTCGAGGCCGGTAGCGTGGCGAACCAGCTGAACGAGATGACGAGCCCGAGCTTCAATCCGATCGACTTCCGGTTGCCGGGCAAGGTGGTGGTGGAGACCATCGACTTCATCCCGAGCGAGAGCGGCGCGCCCACGCCGGGGCAGCTGGTCCCGAAGCCGTCGCCGCCGGCAGCGACGAACCGACCCGGCGGCTGAGCCTCGACGCTGGCGAGCCGCTGCGCGCTTCCTTGGGCGTCCCCCTGGTGCGGGGGGCTGAGCCTCGACGCTGGCGCGCCGCTGCGCGCTTGAACCGGGTCGCGGGGCGCTCAGAACGCGGCGCGGGCGATCGACAGGAGGTCGGCCTCGGTGGTCGGCCGGGGGTTCCCCTGGTGCGAGGCGTCCCGGAAGGCGAGCTCGGCGATCCGGGGCAGGTCGGGCTCCTTCACTCCCGCGTGGGACAGCCTGGTGGGGAGCCCGGCGTCTGCGACCAGCCTGCGCACCCGGTCGATGGCCACGCCGGCGAGCACGTCCTCCACCGCACCCGAGGGCTCTCCCATGGCCACCGCCACCCGCGCGAGCCGGGACCGGGACACGCCGCGGTTGAAGGCCATGACCGAGGGAAGCACCACCGCGTTCGCCAGCCCGTGGTGGAGCCCGGCGATGGGCGTCAGCGCGTGCGCGAGCGCATGGGCGTTCCCCAGCCCCTTCTGGAACGCCATCGCCCCCTCCATGGCGGCGATCATCATGTCCAGGCGCGCCTGGGTGTGGGTCGGCTCCTTCAAGACCACCGGAAGCGAGCGGGACACGCGGCGGATGCCGTCGATGGCCACCGCGTCGGCGAGCGGATGGAAGCCGTTGCTCAGGTACGCCTCGAGGCAGTGGGTGAAGGCGTCGAGTCCCGTGGCCGCCGTGGCTCGCGGTGGCAGGCCGTAGGTCATCTCGGGGTCGACGAGGGCCACGCGGGGCAGGAGCGCGGGGGCGAAGATGACCGTCTTGCGCCCGGTGTCCTGGAGGAACGCCACCCCGCTCCGGCTCACCTCGCTCCCGGTGCCTGCGGTGGTCGGGATGGCGATGAGGGGCGGCAGCGGATGGGTGACGAAGCGGTCCCCGCCGGTCGCGTCGTCGTACTGACTGAGCGGCGGTGAGTGGCTGGTGAGCAGCTGCACCAGCTTGGCCGCGTCCAGGGGGCTGCCGCCTCCGAGGGCGACGATGCCGTCGCACCCTCCGGTGCGGTAGGCCTCCAGCCCGGCGAACACGTCGGCCTCGGTGGGATCCGGCGTCACCCGGTCGAACAGCACGTGGACGATGCCTGCCTCGCCGAGCACCGCCAGCACCCGGTCCACCAGCCCGGCCTTCACCACTCCGGCGTCGGTCACCAGCAGGGGGCGGTGGAGGCCGAGGCGGCGTACCTCCTCGGGAAGCCGCTTCAGCGCTCCCGCGCCCACCACGATGCGGGTGGGCCAGGAGAGCACGGCGATGCGGGGCGAAGCCGGGAGATCGAAGAAGGACGTGTCCGTCATGTCAGGCGAGCTCGAAGTAGCGCTCCAGCTCCCAGGTGGTCACGGCCCGCTCGTACTGCCGGACCTCCCAGGTGCGGGTGCGGAGATAATGGTCCACGAACTCCTCGCCCAGCAGCTCGCGGGCGACCGTGCTCCGATCGAGGAGGGCGATGGCATCGCGGAGGTTCCGCGGGAGAAGCGCGGCCTCGGTCCGGTAGGCGTTGCCGGTGACCGGGTCGCCGGGTTCGACCCGGTGCTCGATGCCCCAGAGCCCCGCGGCGAGCGAGGCGGCCATCCCCACGTAGGGGTTCATGTCTGCGCCCAGCAGGCGGAACTCGACCCGCATCGCCTTGGCGTCCGTGCCGATGACCCGGAGCGCGCAGGTGCGGTTCTCCAATCCCCAGGTGGCGCAGGTGGGTGCCCAGGTGTTCTCCACGCTGCGCTTGTAGCTGTTGATCGTGGGCCAGTAGAGCGCGGTGAACTCCGGCATCAGCTTCAGCTGGCCACCGAGGTAGTGGCGAAGCGTCGACGACATCGCGTCCGGAGCCCTCGGGTCGTGAAAGGCGTTCCTCGTGCCGTCCAGGGTCCAGAGCGACTGGTGCACGTGTCCCGAGCACCCGGGGAGCCGCGCGCTGGGCTTCGACATGAAGCAGGCGGTGAGCCCGTGCCGCGCGCAGATCTCCTTCACCGCCGACTTGAAGAGCACCGACTTGTCACCCGCCGGCTCGAGCACGTCGTAGCGGATGGCGGTCTCGTACACCCCGGGACCGGTCTCGGTGTGGAAGCCCTCCACCTCCAGCCCGAAGGCGTTGCAGCCGTCGAGCAGCGCGTGCACCAGGTCCGAGCTCTGAGAGGTGCGCAGCCAGGAGTAGCCGAACATTCCTGGATCCAGCGTCTCGAGGTTCTGGAATCCCTTGGCCCGGAGCGAGGCCGGCGTCTCCTTGAAGATGAAGAACTCGTACTCGCTCCCGAACTTGGGGACGAACCCCATGGAGCGGGCCCGCTGCCCCATCCTGCGGAGGAGCCCGCGGGGGCTGGGCGCGTAGTCGCTCCCGTCGGGCATGAGGAAGTCGAGGAGGAAGGCGGCGGTGGCGGGCTCCCAGGGAATCATCCGTGCGGTGGACAGGTCGACGCGGGCCTGGAGGTCCGGGTAGCCGGTGTGCCAGCCGGTCACCCGGGCGTTGTCGTACAGCTCGTCGGCCAGGTCCCAGCCGAAGACGACGTCGCAGAAGCCCAGGCCGCCGTGGGCCACCGAGGCGAACTTGTCCAGGCTGATGTACTTGCCCCGGAGTACCCCGTCGAGGTCGACCCCGGCGACCTTCACCTGGGTGGCGCCCTTCTCCTCGAGCCAGCGCAGCGCCTCCCCCACCGGGTCCGTCTTTCCCCGGACCTGCTTCGGGGCACGGGCCGACCGTCGGGTGACACGGGCTCCGGTGCGGGGCATCGTTCAGACCTCCGGGAGTTGCGTCCAGACCGTCTTCAGCTGCGTGTAGTTCTCGAGCGCGTGCGCGGACAGGTCCCG
>DASROG010000041.1:0-2137 GCA_035646995.1 Myxococcaceae bacterium | reverse complement strand
GAGTAGATGATCGACTTGACCTGCTGCCCCACGTAGTAGAGGCGCTCGTGATCGCGGAGCAGCCCGCGCTCCACCAGGATGTCGCCGGTGCGCCGCTTGGTCTGCTGGGCCATCAGCGCCACGTCCGCGAGCTGCTCGGGCCTGATCTTCCCCGTCCGCACCAGGAACTGCCCGAGCCGGTCGGAGAGGAGGTTGGAGAGCGCGAACACCGGCATCCCGCCCTCGAAGTAGACGACCTTCTTCACCTGCCCCCGCTGCACGCCGAGCTCCCCGGTCTCGCGGGTCTGGAAGAAGGCGGTGATCAGCGAGGGAAGGTTGTCGCGGAGCTCGCCACGGCGGAGCGCCTTGGTGGGCGGCGGCGCCGGAGGGACCCCCGCTGGGCGGGTCCGCACCAGGGTGTCCGGGTGCCGCTCCATCGGCCTCGCGCGGAGGTCGGCCCCGTGGAGCTCGGCGCTGCCGTCGGCGGCGCCATGGACGACCTTGATCTTGCCGGTGAGCTCCATCGTGTCCGGCTGCTCGTCCTCCTCGATGTCGATGTCCAGCTCGACCTCGAACTCCTCGGTGCCTCCGGAGGCGCTGGGCGGCGTCGCGGGGACGTGCTGGGCCACGGCCTCGAGGAGCTTCCGCGCCTCGAAAGGCTTCTCGAACCAGGCCACCGCGCCGTGCTTCTGCTTCGCCTCGGCTCCGTGCTTGCCGCCCTTGAAGACGCCGGTGACGAAGATGACCGGGAGCTGCGGGAACTCCTTTCGGAGCTGATCGGCGAGGTGGTACCCCATCAGGTCCGGCAGCAGCACGTCGAGCACCGCCAGGGCGGGAGCGTTGCCCCGGGCGACGTCCAGCGCCTGCTTGGCCTTGGAGGCCGACACCACGTCGTAGCCCGCGTCCTCGAACAGGTGCGTCAGGAGCGAGAGCAGCTCCAGGTTGTCGTCGACGACGAGCAGGCGCGGGCGCGGCATATGTCGTGACGACGTTAACAAATCCATCCCACCAGAGAGGGACTCCGGGCGCGTAGGCGACGCGCCCACTCGCTGCGACACATCGTTGCAACCGCAGCTGGGCCGCGCGGCGACACCGGTCTGCTGGGCAGCCACCGGCATTCCAGCCTGAACGTTCCGAGGAGCGCGGCCGGCGTCCGGACGAGGACCGCGGGCCTGCTCGCGCTTGACCTGTCCGGCGCCCGCCCCCACGCTGCCGGCGGATGAAGCGTGCCTGGGCGGTGGGTTTCCTCGGGATGTGGACGGCGTGCGCACCTGCCGGGCACAGCAATCGCCCGCCGGCACCGGAACCGGCGCCGTCGCCGGGGATGATCGCCACGCTCGGGTTCGACCAGGCTGTCCGGATGGGGAGCGACTACGTGAGGCAGTCGGCCGGAGTCGGAGACGCCACGCTCCTCGCCAGCCAGGAGCTGCCGGCAGGGCTGCTCCTGCTCACCTTCGACCTCGGCCCGGGCAAGTTCCCGGTCCGGGTGACGGTGGACAGGGTCAACGGGCAGGTGACGTCGATGGAGCCGGTCCAGGGCGTCACCCGGCCGGCGCAGTAGCGCTTGACTGCGTTGCACGCGCAGTCACAGGCTTCGCTCGTGCGCGCCCGATCCTCCGGCTGGCTCGCCCTGCTGCTCCTCGGCGCCGCCTGCGCCGCCGCCGGACGCGGCGATCGCCCCCCGGCGCCGGGTCCCGCGCCCTCTCCCGGAGCCATCACCAGCCTCGGCTACGAGGGGGCGATCAAGGCCGGCAGCGACTACGTGGTGGCCAGCACCAACGTGGCGAAGCCCACGCTCGCCAGGAGCCAGACCCTGCCCAGCGGGATGCTCCAGCTGGACTTCGACCTCGGCCCGGGCGTGCCCGAGCCGGTCCGGGTGACGGTGGACCCCAACGAGGGGAAGGTCCACTCCCTCGAGCCGGTGCAGCAGATCCCCGGCATCATCACCCCGGCCAAGACCCGGTAGTTGCGCGGGCCCCACCCTCTCCGCTACGTGACCCCCTTCCTCCGTAGCGAAGGGTGATCGAACCGTCATGGCCGAGAAGCTGACCCCTCGGGAGAAGAACTTCTCCGAGTGGTACGTGGACGTGGTCCTCAAGTCGAAGCTCGCCGACTACTCCGACGTCAAGGGCTGCATGGTCATCCGCCCCAACGGCTA
>DASROG010000040.1:0-10206 GCA_035646995.1 Myxococcaceae bacterium | reverse complement strand
TCCCGCGCCCGGTCCAGCGTCCCCACCACCACCGAAGCCCCGGCCCCGAAGAAGGCCCGGGCGAGGCTCATCACGCCCTCCCCCCGGAACACCGGGCCCACCGAGGTCTCGCAGCCGGCGAGGACCACCGTCCTTCCGCCGAGCGGAAGCCGGCCGATCTCCTGCGGCTCGAGTCTCCCGTCGTCCGACGCGCTTCCCGGAGCGAGCACCACCGCCGCGTGCTCGGGGTCGCGCTCGTCGACCACGGCGTGGGTGGCGAGGTGGAGAAGCGACACCCCCTCCAGCGATGCCGACTTCAGGAAGGTCTCGGAGGCCGGCGTCCCGGCCCGAAGCTCGCTTCCGGAGGGGAAGGCCGAGAGCGCCACCTCCGCCTCGCGACGCGCGTGGACCAGCGACCCGAACACCCCCCTCCCCTCACGCAGGACAGCCTGGGCGGCGGAGGCATCCGATGGGTCGGCGAGCACCAGGAGCTTCCCCGGCGGGAGGCGCGGCGCGGCCCGCAGCCGCACCCACAGAGAGGCCGAGGGCGCGACCGAGACGCTGAACCGCTCGGCGAGGTAGGGCTTGCCCCGACCTCCGGACAGAGCATCGAACGGAAGCCGATGGAGCGGCCCGTCGGGGACGATGATCAGCCGCTCCGTCCTCGGTGGCAGGGTGGCCAGCGCCGGGGCGAGGAGCTCGCGGTGGAGCCATGCCCCCGCGGCCCGGTCCGACCCGTCACGCCGCTCGATCAGCCCGGTCCAGGCGCGGACCTGCGCCTCGAGCACGTTGCCGTTCGGGATCGGAAATGCCTCCACGCGCGAGGAGGTCACCACCGTGACCCACGAGCTCCCCTCGCGGTAGGGCGCGTCCATCATCGGCTCGGGCCGCCAGACCTGGAAGGAGAGGAGCGCCTCTCCCGCCGCGAGCCGGGCCTGGATTTGCCCCAGGGTCGGCGGTTGCACCGCGAGCGGCTCATCCGGGCGGTCCCCTGCCAGCAGCGTCTCCATCAGGCCACGCGCCCTCAGCCGTTCCATCACCTGGAACGCGTCGTCCAGCGAGGCGACGTCGCCGGCCGGCCGGTACCGCACGAGAGCACCGGCCAGGGACTGGTAAGCGAAGGAGAGCGACTGCGCGTACCGCAGCCGCAGGGGCATGGCGCGCTGGTGCTCCCGGAGCCGTTCGGCGTGGTCCAGCGCGGCGAACCCGTCGGCCCGAGCGAGGGAGAACTGACCGATCCGGAAGCGGAGGCGCGAGCGGAGGACCAGCGCACGCGCCTGCTCGAAGTCGAAGTGCCCGGCGAACGCCTCCTCGACCGCGTCCTCGGCGACCCGGAGCGCCTCCTCCATCTGCGGAGGCGTGGCGGTGGCGAGCAGCTCGGCGAGCGAGAGCCGAGCATAGAGAGGCATGCTGAACGAGCGACGAGACAGATGCTCGCGGAGCGCGGAGCGCACGAGCGAGAACGCCTCGGGCGTGGGCCCAAGCAGCATGGCAAGCTGAACCCGCGACGCGAGATACCCGAGCTCCACGTAGCGCAGGGCAATCCGCCCCCGCTCCTGCTCGACGATCGCCTGCCGGAGGAGGCGCTCGGCGGTCACCGGACTCTCGAGACCCTGCGTGGCCAGGTGCACGGTGGCCGCGGCCAGACCTCCGACGGCGAGCGGACGGCGGGGATCGTCGGCGTCGAGCGTTTCCAGGAGCTCGACGTAGAGCGATCGCTGCCGCCGGGACTCTCCGAGCAGCGCCGCCAGGTGGGCACGCGCCTGGAGGCTCTCCGACTTGATCCACAGAGACTGCGGCGGACCCATCGCGACCAAGCGGCGCTCGGCGGCCTCGGCGCTGTCCATCTCGTCGAGCACGAAGGCGACCTTCATCGTCCAGATCTCCGCCACCTGCTGGAGATCGACCCGGCCCGAGCCGCGCGCCAGGTCGCGCGTGCGCCGGAGCAGCACGAGCGCCTCGCTGCCACAGCGAAGCTCGGAGAAGCACAGGGCAGAGATCAACGACGTGGTGGCGTAGATCTCCCCCGCGACCTCGTGCTCGCGGGCGAAGCCCTCGATCGCCACCCGCCACTCTCGTGGGTCGACGCGCTCTCCGGCGAGCGAGCGCATGACGCCGGCGTACAGATGCGGCCGTGGGTTCCGGGGGTCGAGCCGCATCCGGGCGTCGAGGAACCGGAGCGCCTCCTCCTGCCCCTCGCCCTGGTGCGCGAGGAGGCAGATGTACCCCTTCAGCGCGCGCGGCTCCCACCGGACCTGCGCCTTGCACTCGGCGAAAGGACGTGTCCCGGCCGAGGCCTCCCACGGTCCTCCAAGACCGAGGAGCAACAGCAGCGCCGACCGTCCGAAAACCCGGACGATCGCTGGAAAAAATCGCCCGACCATGGCGCGGGGACAGGTTACCCGAATCGGAATGCTGTGCTTACCTCGGAAGCGAGGGCATGACTCGCACGCGGGGGGGCGACTCCGGCTCCCTGGACTCAGACCTGGGCAGTGTCGAGCGGATCCGACAGGTGTTGATCCGTGCAGTGGAGCGGCACTGTCCCCCTGCTCTGGCAGCCCACCGGGAGGACCTCGTCCAGATCGCGCTGGTCAGGCTCCTGGAGCGGACGGCGGGTGAGGGAACCACCCCCCGTGGAGCGTCTTACCTCTGGAGAGTCGCCTACACGGTGGTCATCGACGAGATTCGCCGGTTCCGCCGGCAGCAGCGCCAGGCCGAGCAGCAGCTGCCGGGGGGCGAGCGGGCGACGCCCGGGCCGGAGGCGCGCTCGGAGATCCTCGCCTGCCTCGATGCCCTCCAGGAGCGCCGCCGCACTGCCGTCCTCCTGCACCTCCAGGGCTTCAAGACGGCCGAGGTGGCGACCGCGCTCGGCTGGACGGAGAAGCAGGCAGAAAATCTGGTGTACCGTGGACTGGCGGATCTGCGCGTCTGCCTCGGTGGGGGGAAACGATGACCGAGTCGTCGGACGATCTCCAGCAACGCTTCCGGGCCGCGCTCCCCGACACCGACGAGCGCGACTGTCCGCCCGCCGACGCGTTCTGGACCGCCGCTGCCGGCGAGCTGCCCTTCGAGCAGGTGCGCGCCCTGGTGGACCACGGGGCGCGCTGTGCCCGGTGCGCCGAGGCCTGGCGCATCTTGGCCGACGTCCGCCACGCCGCCGCGGAGTCCGACACGGTCCAGGCCGTCGCTCCCCGCGCGCGCCCGCTGGCCGCGGCAGCACCCCACCGGTCCTGGGCTCGCGGACGGGCGCTGCTTCCGCTCGCCGCGGCCGCCCTGGCAGCGGTCGGAGTGTGGACGATGCTCCGTCCTCCAGCACCGGGCGCTCCTCCGGTGGAGCGCGGAAACGGCGGCGGCACCCTGCGCGCCGAGTCGCCGCAGGAACAGCCGGCGGGCGATGCTGTGCTGCGCTGGTCCGAGGTCCCCGGTGCGAGCAGCTACAACGTGACCGTGCTCACCCCGGACCTGGTGGTGGTCCACCAGGTGGTCGGCGTGTCCGCGCGCGAGCTCCGCCTGCCCGAGGGGGTGCGCCAGCGTGGCGCGGGAGGCGGGCTCCTCTGGAACGTGGACGCGGTGCTGCCCGACGGACGCACCGTGGCCTCCCCCACGTTCGAGGTGCGGCTGAAGCGCTAGAGCAGATCGCAGGGCGTTCCGAGCGGCTGGCCGGTGTAGACCCCCAGGTCCCCGTAGATGAGCTGCGCGTTCTCGGCGAGCGGAAGCAGGATGAGCTCCTTCGCCTTCTTTCCCTGCACCCAGCTCGCCTCGTTCTTCCCGAGCACCAGCTTAAGATCTCCGTTCCTGGTCGCGAAGACGTCGCCGGCCGAGTCGCTCACCACGTTGGTCATCCGCAGCGGCTTCAGGCCCCCGCGGGGACCCGACCAGAGGCGGAAGTCGGTGATCTGCTCGGTGCGCGCACGGTCCACGTACCAGTAGGTCCCGCCGTTGTCGCGGGCCAGCGCGTAGGCCCTTCGCTTCCAGCGCTGAGGGTGGAAGGTCGCCGACTTCAAGACGTCTTCCTGGCGCTTCGGGTCGGTGGGGCGGAAGGTCGTCTCCCGCTCCGCGCACTGCAGGGTGTACTTCCCGTCGCGCAGCGCGAAGCTCGCCTGGCTGCGATTGCGGATCCGCGGGTCCCAGAAGTTGCGCTCGAAGGACTCGTTCCCGCTCTGCACCCCGCCGAAGACCTGGATGGCCCAGAAGTCCTTTCCGTCCCCCCAGTAGAAGTGCTGGTACATGTCGCCGAAGGGGATGAGCACCAGGTAGTGCTCGTGACCGTCGTCGAGGACCTGGAGCGTGTCGCGGACCGACGACACGTCCACCCGATCGTCTGGGGCGGGAGGGCCGGAGAGCAGGGCCAGCGCGAGGGCGGGAGCGAGGAGCATGGAGCGCCCATGTTGGCACGAGCCTCTGGCGCCCGACGAGGTACGCTTCTCTGCCGTCGAATGCGCACCCCTCCCATCGACGGGCTCGAGACCCTGACCGACGCCGACCTGGCCTCGCTCCGCGAGCGCTTCCAGCGCCTGGGATTCGTCCCCGAGGTCCTCGCCCGCGCCGAGTCGGTGGCCCCGGGACAGCTGGACGTGGTGTCCCTGCCCCTGGTGCGCTGGACGCTGCGGGCGCGGGGCGAGCCGGGCGACCGGATCGCGCTGCTCTTCACCTACGGGGACGCCGTCTCCGCCGCCGAGGTCTCCAGCGACCTCGGCCAGGGGCTGGTCCGGTCACTGGTCGACGCCGGCGTGCTGCACGAGGGCCCCGCCGGCCTCGTCTGCCCCTTCCGCCTCATCCCGCTCGAGGGGCTGTGGATCCTCGGGGACGAGCCCTCGGCCGGGCCGGACGCGGTCATGGGCCCGGGACCGACCACGCTCGAGCTGCTCCGGAACCTGCCGGCCCGGTGCGACGGCAAGGTGCTCGACCTGGGGACCGGCGCCGGCACCTTCGCCCTGGCGCTCGCCGGTCGCGGCGCGGCGCGGGTGGTGGCCACCGACCTCAATCCTCGGGCCGCCCGCATCGCCCGGTTCAACGCCCGGCTCAACGGGCTTCAGCTCGACGTCCGGGTCGGCGACCTCGAGGCCCCCGTGCGCGGCGAGCGTTTCGCCTGGGTCGTCTCCCAGCCGGCGTACGTGTTCCGGCCGCCGGACGAGCCCGCGGTGGTCTTCCTTCATGGAGGCCCGCGCGGGGACGAGCTCTCCTTCCGGGTGCTCGGCGCCCTCTCCGCGCTGCTCGAGGACTCCGGCACTGCCCTCGTTCTCTTCGATACTCCGCTCGAGCCGGCCTCCCCGCTGGTGACCCGGGTTCGGGGTGCGCTCGGGGACGACGGGCTGAGCCTCCTCCTCCTCGCCGCGCCGGCAGCTTCCGCCGGAGCGCAGGCGGTGGCCTACGCCGCGCTCGCCCATCCGGGCCTCGGCCCGGCCTACGAGGCGGCGGTGGAGCGCAATCGCGCGTATCTGGAGGCGCTCGGACACCGCGAGTGGAAGCACGTGCTCGCCTGCGTCCGGCGCTCGCCGGGGCGCGCACCCTTCACCGTCCAGCTTCCGGTGGCGGGACTCCAGACGCGCGGCCCCGAGGCGCTGGAGGCGTTGCTCTCCGGCATCGACGCCGCGGCGCTACCGGACGACGCGCTGCGGACCGTCCCGCTCGGGCCACTGCCGGGGCTCCGTCTCCCCGCGCAGCTCACCCTCGACGGCGAGGTCGCGCACCTCGAGGCCCAGCCCGGCCGCGGAGAGCTCGCCACTGCCTGTCAGCTCGACGGCGACGACCTCGACCTCCTGCGGTCGCTCTCCGCCTCCCCGGACGTGGGCGCCGCCCTGGCCGCCCTCACCGCGCAGCCGGCCACCCCGTGGATGGACCGGGTCCGGGAGCTGGCCGGGCGGGGCCTCCTGGTCGACCGGCGGGCGCTCCGGTGGATGCCCGGACCCGGCGTCCCGCGCTAACCTCCCGCCCCCCACCGCGGTCTGTGGGGCTTCGGCGTCCGCCGTCGTCTTGCTGGCCGGGTGATCCGGGGGCGTGAGGTCGCATGCAGGTCGTCGCCCAGCTGAGCATGCAGGACCTCCCGGACGACGTCCGGGTCCTGTCACTGAGGGCCCGCGAGGCGCTCTCCGAGCCCTTCGAGGTCTCGGTCCGCCTCGTCTGCGCCGACCCGGGGCTGCCGCCGCCCGCGGGACGGTGTGCCCGGGGCAGCGTTTCCGGACGGGAGACGCGATGAGGCTCCGCGCTGGAGTCCACCACGCGGAGATCGCCCCCGAGGTGCGGGTGGAGCGCTTCACCGTCCACGAAGCGCTCTCCCAGCTCTTCGACGCGCGGGTGGAGATCGCCCATCCCGATCTCGACCTCGACGTCGCGGCGCTGCTCGACACCACCTGCCTCGTGTCGCTGGAGGACGAGGTGTCGGGGGAGGTGCTGCGCTTCCACGGCGTGGTGGAGGAGGCGGCTGCCCTGGAGCCGCACCGGGACGACCGGCGTTACGAGCTCCGCCTCCGGCCCCGCATCGCCGCCCTCGCCTACCGGGTGCGAAGCCGGCTCTTCCAGAAGAAGAGCGCGCTCGACGTGGTGAAGGACGTGCTGAAGGGCGCCGGCATCCCCGCCGAGGCGATCTCCTACCGCCTGGAGCGCACCTACCCGAAGCGCGATCTGTGCGTGCAGTACCGCGAGAGCGAGCTCGACCTCGTGCTGCGGCTGCTCGAGGACGAGGGGATCTTCTTCTGGTTCGAGCACGGCGAGGACGGGCACGTGATGGTCCTGGCCGACGCACCCTCGGCGCACCAGCCCATCGCCGGAGAGAAGGTGCTCCCTCACACCCGCTGGCAGCACGGCCAGCGCGAGTCCGTTTCCGACCTCGTCTTCTCGAGCGACATCGGTCCCGACGTCTACCAGGCCCGCGATTGGAACTGGCGGCGCCCCGGCCACGTCATCGAGGTGGAGCAGGAGCGGGAGGGGGCCCACGGACGAGCCTGGTACGAGTATCCGGGCGGCTTCGACGCTGCCGCCGACGGCGGTCGCCGCGCCAAGGACCGTGTCCAGGCGGTGGATCGCACCCGGGTGCTGCGGGGCCGCTCCAACTGCCTGCGCCTGGCACCGGGCCGGACCTTCGAGGTCGAGGGGGCGACGCCCTCCTACCTCTCGCGCGACTGGCTCGCCATCGAGGCGGACCGCGACTTCGACGCCGGCGTCGGGTCGGACGAGCAGGGCGTGTACACCGCGCGCTTCCGGGCCCTGGCCGCCGACGCGCCCTTCCGGCCGGAGCGGCTCACCCCCTCACCGCTCGCCACCGGTAAGGACCTCGCCGTGGTGACGGGCCCGGGGGGAGAGGACATCCACGTGGACGACATGGGGGAGGTGAAGGTGCACTTCGTGTGGGACCGCGAGGGCGCCACCGACGACCGCTCCTCCTCCTGGCTCCGGGTCCAGCAGCTCAACACCAGCGGCTCGATGATCCTGCCCCGCATCGGCTGGGAGATGAGCGTCGGCTACCTGGACGGCGATCCCGATCGCCCCCTGGTGCTTCAGCGCCTCTACAACCGGGACGCCATGCCTCCTCACGGCCTGCCCGACGCCAAGACCAAGAGCTCGATGCAGAGCCACACCACCGGAGGCGGAGAGGGCGTGAACGCCCTCGCCATGGAGGACGGGAGCGGGGGCATGGAGCTGGGCCTCACCGCCTCCAGGAACCTGAACGTGGTGGTGGGCCACGATCACGCCGAGGAGGTGGGGACCGATGCCTCCCACGAGGTGGGCAAGGACCTCCAGGTCCTGGTCGGCTCGACCGAGGAGGTCACGATCTCCGCCGGCCAGTCCACCTCGGTCGGAGGCGACGCCACCCTGGAGACGGTCGGGAACAAGACCGTCTCCATCGGTGGAATGGACTCCCTCGGCGTGAAGAAGCTCCACAGCACCACCTGCGACGGCTCTCGCAGCGAGAGCATCGGCAGCCTCGCCAACCTGCTCGCCTCGCACGTGGTGGAGACGGTCAACGGGTCCAGCACCCGCACCATCGGGGCGGCCTTGAGCCTCAACGCCGTGAAGGGCCTGGTGGAGGTGGTGGGCGGCTCGAAGACCGAGTCCACCGGCGCCGCCCGCCTCGAGCTCCTGCGCGGCGCGCACGGCGAGACCATCGGAGGCAACAAGGTCCTCAACTCGGCCGCCATCGTGGAGAAGGCGGGCAAGGACGTGAGCCTGGCCGCCAAGGGCAACCTCACCATCACGGTGGGCGGCGTGGTGGCGGAGAAGGTGGGCGGCGACTTCATGCTGAGCGCGCCGGTCGTGACCCTGGTGGCGGCCACGGCCAGCCTCAAGGGCGGGGGCAGCGAGATCAAGCTCTCCGGCCCCATCACCGTGAAGGGTTCCAAGACGTCGGTGGACGGAGAGGCGATGGTCACCCTGAAGGGGACCATCGACTACAAGGACTGAGCGATGCCTCGGTCGAGCGTGAACGTCGAGCTTCACCTGGACGGCCTGGAGGAGGGCACGTACTGGGTGATGCACCTGGAGGCGGAGGAGGCCCTCTCCGAGGTGCACCCAGTGCGCCTGGCGCTGGAGATGCGAGGCGCCCCCGCCCCCGACGACCTGCTCGACAAGCCCGCGGCGGTGCAGCTCGACCTGTTCGACACCCGGCGCCGCTTCCAGGGCGTGGTGGTGGAGGCCGCGCTGGAGGAGTCCGCCGACGGATGGCAGCGCCTCGAGGTGGTGATCGCCCCCAGGCTGGCCCTGCTCGCCCTCGGCCGGCGCTCCCGCATCTTCCAGGACGCGGACGCCAAGACGGTGGTGGGGAAGGTGCTCGAGGAAGGCGGGGTGAAGACGGTGAGCTGGAGCCTCCAGGAGAGCCACCCGAAGCGTGCCTACGTGATGCAGCACCAGGAGAGCGACCTCGCGTTCGTGGAGCGGCTCCTGGCGGAGGAGGGGATCGCCTTCGCCTTCCAGGAAGGGGACGAGGGAGAGGAGCTGGTCCTCTTCGACACCAGCACCAAGGCCGCACCCATGGAGGGCGAGAGCACGCTGTACGACCGCACCGCGGGCCACCTCGCCGAGGTCGTCCGCGAGGCGGTCTGGGACGTGCGCGCGCGTCGCGCCGTCGCCTCCGACGCGGTGGTGACGAAGGACTACGATCTGCGCCGCCCCAGGACGGACCTCACGGCCAAGAAGGAGGCGGACGGGGCTCGCGGCCGCGAGGTGTACCTGCATCCGGGCGGGTTCCTGGAGGAGGCGGAGGGCAAGCGCCGGGCCCGGGCCCGGCTGGAGGAGCTGCGCAGGGGAGCGTTCGTCTTCGAGGGGAAGACGAGCTGCCCGCGCCTGCAGGCCGGACGCAGCTTCTCCCTCCAGTCCACCCCCCACGCCGTGGCCAGCATCGACCACCTGGCGGTCAGGGTCCGGCACCGCGTCGTCACCGAGGGCGAAGGCGACGACCGCATCCACCTCTACGAGAACGCCTTCTCGAGCATCCCGGCCGACGTGCCCTGGCGCCCTGCGCGGAGGGAGAAGCCGGTGGTGCGCGGCCCGCAGCTCGCGGTGGTGACCGCCCCCTCCGGCGAGGAGATCCACTGCGACGACTACGGCCGGGTGAAGGTGCGCTTCCTGTGGGACCAGGATGGCCCCAAGGACGACAAGTCCTCTACCTGGCTCAGGGTGGGGCAGCTGGCGCTGGGCGGCGCCCTCGTGCTGCCACGCCAGGGCTTCGAGGTGCTGGTGGACTTCGAGCAGGGCGACCCCGATCGCCCCTTCGTGGCGGGCCACCTCTACAACGGCGAGGCCATGCCTCCCTACGAGCTCCCCGGGGACAAGACGCGAAGCACCTTCCAGAGCGCCACCACCTCGGGAGGCGCCGGGGCCAACGAGCTCCGCTTCGAGGACTCCGCCGGAGCGGAGGAGATCTTCTTCAACGCCTCGAAGGACTTCGTGCTCTCAGCCCCCAACGACGCGCACGAGACGGTGGGCAACGATCGCACGGTGAAGGTGGGCGCCTCCCGCACGCTCACCGTCGGGCAGGACCACCGTTCCAACGTGGCGAGCGACCGCAAGCTCGCGGTGTCCGGGAGCATGGAGGTGACGGTGGGGGGAAACCTCTCGGACGGCGTGGGCGGCTCGGAGACCGTCACGGTGGGAGGGACGCGCAAGGTCGACGTGGGGGGCGACGAGGCCACCACCGTGAAGGGCAACTTCGATCGGAAGGTGGCGGCCCTGGAGGCGGTCACCGCGATCATCGGCCTCCAGCGCGCCACGGTGGGCTCCTCCACGGTGACGGTG
>DASROG010000039.1:0-4561 GCA_035646995.1 Myxococcaceae bacterium | reverse complement strand
GATCGGGCGCGGGGTGACGCCGGGCGAGGGCTGCTGCGGCGGCGGGGTACCCGCCTGGGTCAGCACGGCGAGCGTGAGGCAGGGCAGGAGAGCGGTCATGGGTCAGCGGACGTTGTACGTCTTGCGGAGCGTTTGGCCGTTGCGGTCGAGCTCGATGTCGATGCGGTTGGCATCCTTGAGCTTGGTGTAGACCTCGAGCGCCTTCTCGGGGCTGTTCATCTCGAAGCCGTTGATGCGCTTGATGACGTCCCCGTTGACGATGCCGATCTTCGAGTAGAGCGAGTCGGGGCGGATGGAGAAGAGCTTGAACCCCTCGGCCTGGCCGTCCTTGAAGGCGGGCACGATTCGGGCCTGCATCGCCAGCTCGTTCAGGTTCGCCAGGGCCCGGTCCACCTCGTTGCGGGGAACCTCGTAGTTGCTGTCGTCGAGCGCCTTGATGCCGGCGCCGTAGGGCTGATTGCCGCCTGCGGGCTCGGCCACCGGCCGGGTCGTGGCGATCGGCGGCGGAGAAGGCGCGCCGTCACCCGGCTCGGCCCCGATGTACTCGCGCCGTCCGTTGTTGGCGATGATGACCCGATCGCGCTCGATGGTCAGCACCTCGGCGTTCTGCACGCGGTCGCCGACCATCACCGTGGAGGACTTCTGGTTGTTGAGGTCGAGGATGGAGCCGATGGACCAGCCGGGCGCGGTGCTGACCAGCGTGCCCAGGAGCTTGAGGCGCAGCGAGGTGCGAACCGGCTCGGCGCTCATGTCCGGCCTGGGCGAGTCCTCCTCCGTCTCCGGCGAGGGGAGGGGCAGGTTGGTCAGCTGGGCCAGCTTGGCGACGTCCAGCGCCGCCGGCGCCTCGGTCTGCGCGACCCGGGTGGTGCTCCGGCCCGCGGAAGCCGAGGGAGCCGGAGCGATGGCCGCCTCGAAGAAGAGGTTGACGGTCTTCGCCGCCAGGAGCGCCACCAGCGCCACGAAGCACAGGTTGACCGCCCAGAAGTACTTCCGAATGACCAGTTCCATGCGCGTTGCCCGGGCCGGGGCCGGAAGGGCTACAGCAAGCCCGGTGCCAGCGGGGAAAGGCCCCAGGACAGCGGGATTGCCCGGAAGATTCCCGGCGCACGGGCCAGCCGGCGCAGGGCGCGCGGCGTCTGCGACAAAATGTCACTCCGGCCGGGCGTGCCCCGGGGCGGAACGTCACCGGCGCCGAGCGCCCTCGAGTGTGGCCGGTCCAGGCCCGGTCAGCCCTCGGGCGCGTCGTCCTCGTCGCGGCGGGTCCCGTCGCGCTCGAGCTTCCGGTAGATGGTGCGGGTGGCGATGCCGAGGAGGCGAGCGGCCATCGTCTTGTCGCCCCCGGTGTGGCGGAGTGTCTCGTGAAGCACCCGCCGCTCGACCTCCTCGAGCGGTGTGCCGATGGGAATGACGACGTGCCCGGCGGCCCCACGCGGACCCTTGCGGACCGTGTCCGGCAGGTCTCCGACGTCCAGCACCTCGCCGCGGGCGAGCACCACCGCGCGCTCCACCGCGTGCTCGAGCTCGCGCACGTTGCCCGGCCAGGCGTAGTCCTCGAGCGCGGACAGAGCCTCGGGGCTGAACCCTCGGACCGACTTGGCGTTCTTCGCCGCGAAGCGGCGGAGGAAGTGGTCGGCGAGCAGCGGGATGTCCTCTCGACGCCAGGACAGCGGAGGCAGGCGGATCTCCACCACGTTCAGCCGGTAGTACAGGTCCTCGCGGAAGCGGCCCTCGGCCACCTCCCGTCCGAGGTCCTTGGAGGTCGCGGCCACCAGTCGAACCTCAACCTTCAGGGTCTGCGTCCCGCCCAGCCGCTCGATCTCCCCCTCCTGGAGCGCCCGCAGGAGCTTCACCTGAGCGCCCACCGGCATCTCCCCGACCTCGTCGAGGAACAGGGTGCCGCCGGTGGCCCGCTCGAAGCGCCCCGCCCGCCGGGTGGTCGCGCCGGTGAACGCGCCCTTCTCCACCCCGAACAGCTCGGCCTCGAGGAGGGTCTCGGGGAAGGCGCCGCAGTTGACCGCGACGAAGGGCCCTCCGCCCCGTCCCGACAGCTCGTGGAGGGCCCGCGCGGCCAGCTCCTTTCCGGTGCCCGACTCACCGAGGAGGAGCACGGTGGCGGTGGAGGGAGCCGCCTGCTTCAGCGTGTCGAGGAAGGACCGGAACGCGGGCGACTGCCCCACCAGGCTGCGCTGTGCCCCCAGGTCCGCGAGACGGGCCTTGAGCTCCTGGTTCTCTGCCTTCAGCTCGTGTCGCTCGAGCGCCTTCTCCACCGTCTTCACCAGGACGAGGCGCTTGAGAGGCTTGGTGAGGAAGTCGTAGGCGCCGTCCTTCATCGCGCTGACCGCCGCCTCGACGGTCCCGTAGGCGGTCATGAGCACCACCTCGACGTCGGGGCGCAGCGCCCGCGCGGTGGCCAGCAGCTCCTGGCCGTCCATGCCCGGCATCATGAGGTCGGTGAGGAGGACCGCCACCTCGGGGCGGCGGAGCATCTCCAGCGCCGCGGCTCCACTGGAGGCGGTGAGGGGACTCCAGCCCTCGTGCTGGAGGATGCGCGCGACGGAGTCGAGGTTGGCGCGGTCGTCATCGACGACCAGGACGGTGGCGGCGGACATCGCGAGATCCAGCAGTGTACCGCAGAGTGAGCGGCGGACCCGACGGCGGCTCGCTCGCAGGGCAACTTTGCGGCGCGAGGTCAGCCAACCGGTGCCCGCGCGCCCTATTCCCGCGCGCATCCGGCCGACGCTTTTCTTTCCCGAGCCCGGCGAGCCCTGCGAGAGTGCGGCCGGTCACGTCCTCACCGGAGCACCGATCGATGTCGCGCCTCTTCCTCGCCCCGTTCTTCCTCGCCGTCGTGCTGGCGCTCGCCTGCGATTCCGGAACGCCCGGGCCGGGGCAGCTCCGCATCGCCCACCTCATTCCCGATGCGCCTGCGATCGACGTCTGCCTCAAGCCCGACAGCGCGGCGGCGTTCGGTACGCCCCTGATCGGGGGGGCGGGCCTGTCCTACCCCTCGCTGTCCGCACGCACGGCGTTCGACGCCGGCACCTACTCGGTCCGGATCGTCCAGGGGGGTGCCACGAGCTGTGCCGGCTCGCTCAACGGGCTCGGGGACGTGAGCGCAGTGCTCGCCGCGGATCTTCCGCAGACCCTGGTGCTCACCGGCCGGCTCACCGGAAGCGGCAGCCCTTCGCTCAACGTCAAGGTGTTCCAGGATCGCATCGCGGCGTCTCCCGGCGGCAGCGTGTCGCTCCGGGCGCTGAACGCCGCTCCGGGATCGAACCCGCAGGATGTGGGCGTCCTCGCCAGCCAGCTCTTCCAGCCCTTCGCCACCAACGTGGGCTACGGCTCCGTGTCCGAATACCAGTCGATCAGCATCACCCCCGGATCGACGAACGTGACTGCTTCGCTGGCCTCGGGGGACACCGGCTCTCAGGCGCTCTGGGCCGCGGGCACGTTCAACAACGTGTCCGACACCGGGGTGTACACGCTCTACGTGATCGGCGTCCCCGGCCAGACCGGGACCCCGCGCCCGTCGCTCCTGCTCTGCTCGGACAGCTCGGTCAACTGCGCGCAGTCGCCCTAGTCCGCCTCGGCCTCGACGGGTCCGCCGACCCGCTGGATGTCCGTCTCCTTCACCTTCTCCGCGTTGAACTTCTCCGCGGAGCGGGTGAGCTTCTCCAAGGTGGCGTCGAACTCCGGCGGCGGTGAGCCGGGCTTGAGCTTCACGAACCGCAGGTAGTTGATGCGGGCCACCACGAACGGCCGGATGTACGGGCTGGTCATCCCTCGAGCTTTCAGCCGGTCCACCGCGGCGGTGACCGCGTCGTCCAGCTTCAGGAGGGCGTCGGCGCGCTCCTCGCGGATGGACAGCGCCTCGGCCAGCGGCTCGTCCAGGAACCCGTCGATGCGCTTGACGATGGGATGGTAGGCCCCGCCGGAGAGCCGCGGGCGCTTCTCGTACGCCGCGCCGAGGGTGGCGAACGCCGGTTCCTCGAGCAGCGGCGCCACGTCCAGCTCCGTCCCCTTCCTCGTCTCCACGAGGCCCCGGAGCATCCGGATGACCTCCAGCGAGCGCTCCTTCAGGTTGTGCGCCTTCTCGGTGTTGAGGGCGAGGATCTGGAAGGCGACCTCGGGCTCGGGCAGGAGCAGGGCCAGCACCGACTTGCCTCCCAGTGCCCGGGTGGCCGCGAGGCGATGGTTCCCGTTGGGAGTCCAGTAGCTGCCCTCGTGGCGCACGGCGATCAGCGGATCGAGGAAGCGGTCCACCCGCTCCATCGCCGAGACCAGCCGCTTCACGTGCGGCTCGGAGAGGTCTCGCTGGTAGGGGGTGGGCTGCACCTTGTCCACCGGCAGCGCGGCGAACAGCACCGTGTGCCCCCCGAGCGGCTCGCGGTAGGTGGCGAGCACGCGCCCGCCGTCGGCCTCCACCTCGGCGGCGAGCCCCCGGGCCTCGTCGGGGAGCTTTTCCGCCGTCTCGGAGGGCGAGAGCCCGCGCTGGGCAGGGGTGGCCTTGCGGCGGCGAGGGGACTTGCGCTTCCGGGCAATCTGACGGGCGGTCCTGGAG
>DASROG010000038.1:0-3968 GCA_035646995.1 Myxococcaceae bacterium | reverse complement strand
CATCTTCGCTCCGGTGCTCGCCGCCACCACCGCCGAGACCGGGAAGGGCTGGGAGAAGAGGTAGGCCAGCGCCAGCTGGGCAACCGTCCAGCCCCGCTCTCGCGCCAGGGTGCGGGCCCTCTCACGCCGCGCGACGTTGGCCGGGCTTCCGTAGCACCCGCCGGTCTCGTTCGAGATGAGGAACCCCGCGCCGAGCGGAGACCAGGCCAGCACGGGCAAGCGCGTCCCGGCGTGGAAGGCCCGTGCCTCCCGCCCCGCCGGACCGGCGATGCTCACCGAGCCGGTCCAGGGCGGCCGCGCCCAGTCGACCAGCGAGAAGTGCGGGCTGCTGGCGGCCATGGGCGGAAGGCCTTCCTGCCGGGCCGCCGCCTGGATGGCCTCGATCCGCTCCACCGTCCAGTTCGACACGCCCCAGGCGCGGAACTTCCCCTCCCGGTGGGCGGCCCCGAGCATCCGCACCATCGGCTCGAGCGGGGCGGCCGGGAAGTCGCGGTGGAGGAGGTAGAGGTCGAACCGCTCGATCCGGAGCCGGCGGAGGCTCGCGTGGAGGTCCGCGACGAGCGCGGCCGCGGTCAACCGGTTCGGCCGCACAAGGGGGTACGGATGCCCGCCCTTGCCGACGAGGAACAGGCGGTCCCGCAGGCGGCGGGACGTCATCCAGTGCCCGAACAGCCGCTCGGTCCCGCCGAGCTGGTACGAGGCGGCGAGGTCGAAGGCGCTGCAGCCCGCCTCCACCAGCGCGTCCAGCGTGCCCATGTCTCGAAGTCGCCGCGACCGCCCAGCGAGCCGGTCGGGGAGCACGAAACCCAGGCGCGCCGCGCCCGCGACGACCGGGGGGATCACCGCCAGGCCGTGGGGGTCACGGCGCGCCCTCCACCGGGACCCGCGGACGTTCCCTGCTGGCCAGGCAGCGCGAGGGTGAGACCGGCGCAGAGGAGCCCGAGGAGGATCTGCGCCGCGTGGATGAGCAGGGCGAGGGTCGCCGCGGAGGCAGCGGTGAGCCCGAGCGCGCCGGCCCCCAGCACCATCATCGCTTCCGTCGCTCCGAGCTGTCCGGGGATGAAGTCGCCGACGGCACTCCCGAGGATGAGCGCACCGCGCGTGACCAGCACCCGCCCCAGCTCGGTGTGCTCTCCGAGGGCGGCCAGCGCCACCCCGCACTGGACCACCTGCGCCACCCGCCCCAGGGACTCCCAGGCGAGCGAGCGGACGAGGTCTCCCCGGGAGGCGCCGGCCACCGCGTCGAAGGCCAGCCCGAAGGTCTCCAGCCGCTTCACCAGCCCGCCGAGGAGCCGGCCCAGCCTGGCCCGCTCGCGGACCAGCAGGATGCTGACGCCGATGGCTCCGGCCACCAGGCCGTTGGCCAGAAGGAGGCCCGCTGCCGCGCCCGGGCCGAGCAGCGCCACCGTCGCCACCAGCACCGGCACGGTGATGACCGTGGTGGAGAGGAGCACGATGCCCTGCATCTGCACCGCCGCCACCGCGGCCCGTGCGCCGCCGGCGCTCCGGGCGAGCAGGACGGCGCGCGCGGCCTCGCCCGCGCCCCGCCCCATCGGCAGCACCAGCCCGAGGGCATAGCCCAGCGCACCGGCCCGGACCCACTGCCCGGGTGCGACGCGCATCCCGGCGTCTCCGTAGAGCGACCGGAGCGCGAGCGTGCTGCAGCCGACCATCACCGCCTCGAGCAGCGCGAGCAGCGGCAGGGCGTGCGCGCTGCTCCCGAGGGAGGCCAGCACCGCGCGGGCTCCGGCGGCCCAGACCGAGGCCACCAGCACTCCGGTCCCGAGGACCGCGCACGCGATGCGCACCAGCGGTCGTGCGAGCAGACCGGGTCCTCGCTCGCTCACCGCTCGAGCACCTCGGGCAGCCGGGTCCAGACCCGGGCGAACGCCTCGGCGTAGGCCTCTACGAGGCGGCGCGGCTGAGGAGCCAGGGGGTACGTCTGCGAGAAGAGCACCAGCGACCGGTCGAGGATGGCCCGGGTCACCGGAAAGCGGGCGAGGTCGTACGAGGGTGCTTCCATCCGCCGGAAGAGCGTCTGCCCTGGAACGGGCTGGGTCTGCCACAGCACCACCTCGCAACCCTCCGCGCGCAGCGCCCGGAGCACCGCGTCGCGCACCACCGCGGGGGGAGCGTCCATCCCCACCCTCGTGGCGTCCAGCTGCACCCGGTACTTGTGGAAGGCGGGGACGCGATCCGCAGGGACCTCGGGCGGCGTCACCCCCGGGAGCTCGCGCAGGCGCCGGCCGAGGAGCTCGGCGCTGGCCAGCGCCTGGGCGTTCCAGTGCTCGAGCCGCCGCAGCTGCACCCGGGCCACCGCCGCGGACAGCTCGGTGGTGCGGTAGTTCCAGCCCACCGCCGCCGAGTCGTAGGCCCGGTTCCCGTCCAGGGCGTGGGCGAGCGAGTAGCTGGCCTCGTCCTCGGGGCGGCTGTCCTCCCCGAACATCCGGGCGGCGTGCGCCTTGCGGTACAGCGCCTCGTCGTCGGTGACCAGCAGGCCGCCCTCGCCCGAGGCCATGCTCTTGCTGGACTGAAGGCTGTAGCAGCCGGCGAGCCCCCAGGTCCCGGCCATCCGGCCGCGGTACCTCGCGCCGATGGCCTGGGCCGAGTCCTCGATGAGCACGAGCCCCCGCCGCGCGGCGAGCTCGGTGATGGGCTGCAGCTCGCACGGCACCCCGTGCAGGTGCACCGGGATGATGGCCCGCGTCCGGGGCGTGAGGGCCGCCTCCACCTTCGCCGGGTCCATCCCGAGAGAACGCGGCTCGACGTCCACGAACACCGGGATCGCGCCCTGGTGGAGCACGGCCATCGCCGTGGCCACGAAGGTGAAGGCCGGGACGACGACCTCGTCGCCCGCCTGGAGACCGGCGCCGATCAGCGCCAGGTGCAGTGCCGAGGTGCCGCTGTTGGTCGCCAGGCAGAACCGCGACCCGACGTAGGCGGCGAACTCCCGCTCCAGGCCCCGGACCTCGGGCGCGAGCTGCCCGGAGAGCACGCCTCGATCCAGGACTTTGAGGACGGCGCGGCGCTCCTCCTCTCCGAGCACCGGCCAGCGCACGTGCGACCCCGCCGGAACGACCGGGGTGCCGCCCTGGATGGCCAGCTGGTGCACGCTAGACCGCGGCGCGAACGCTGGAGCGGGCCACCTTCTCCACCCACTCCTGGAGGAGCGCGTTCTGCTTGAACAGGTCGTTCACCGCGCGCTCGCCCTCCCGGTGGTAGGGAGCCTTGAAGAAGAGCGAGAACTGGCGCTGGATGCCGCGCTCGCCGCAGCGCTGGGCCACGTCCATCAGCCGGACCAGGTCGATGACCAGCGGTGCGGCGAGGATCGAGTCCTTGCAGAGGAAGTTGATCTTGATCTGCATCCGCTCGCCGAGGAACCCCAGGACGTCGATGTTGTCCCAGGCCTCCTTCTCGTCCCCGCGCGGGCGGTAATAGTTGATGTGCACCTGGTGGTCGCTGACCTCGTAGCCGAGGATCTCGTCGAGCACCGAGAGCTTGCTGGCGACCTTGGTCTTGTTGCTCTCCGGATCGTCCAGCACCCGGCCGTCGTTGTTGCCCAGGATGTTGGTGGAGAACCAGCCCTCGACCTTGAGCTGCCGGACGGCGAAGGCCGGAGCGAGCGCGGTCTTGAGCAGGGTCTGGCCGGTCTTCCCGTCCTCGCCCGCGATCGGGATCCCCGAGGTCTCGGCCAGCGCCTCCAGCGCCGGGATCTTGGTCAGGCTGGGGGTGAAGTTCACGTGCCCCGCGCCGAGCTTGCAGGCCAGGTACAGGTACTTCATCGCCGGGCTGATGCGCTCGTCGTTGCGGTTCAGACCCCCCTCGAAGGCGGCCACCGTGCGGTGCACGTCGGCGACCTCGGCGTGCCGCTCGGTCGAGCCGAGGTTCACGATGATCAGCCGGTCCAGCTTGTTGGCCGCCTTGAACTCCTTCACGTTCCGGGTGAGGAGCTCCAGCTCCTCGCGGTG
>DASROG010000037.1:0-2278 GCA_035646995.1 Myxococcaceae bacterium | reverse complement strand
GGGGGGAGGATGCTCTCTCGCGGCGCGGGGATCACCAGCGGGGGCTGGCCGGAGCGCTGGCGGTTCTCGTCCTCGAGCGAGTGGAAGAGCTGGATCTGCGCCCCGCCCCGGAGCACCAGCTCGCCCTTCTGGTTCTCGGCCCAGAGGTCCAGCTCGGCGAAGTAGCGGCCCTCGTCTCCCCAGCGCTCGGTCACCCGGCCCTTGCAGACCACGGTGTCACCCGGCCAGACGATCTTGGAGAACTTCACCGAGTAGCGCCGCAGCTGCGCGCCCCGCGCCCAGTCGGAGACCAGCTGCCCGAGGAAGCCCATGATCAGCATCCCGGGCGCGTACACGCTCGGCATGCCGAGGCTCTTGGCGTAGGTCTCGTCGACGTGCACCGGGTTGAAGTCGCCGGAGGCGCCCGCGTACCGGGCCAGCTGCACCCGGTCCACGGGGGTCTTCGTCAGCGCGGGGAGCTCCTCCCCCACGCGCACCGCCTCGAAGTAGAGCTTGCGTGATGCCATCGCCAATCAGCTTTCCTTGCTCGCGCGCACCACCAGTGTGCGCCGGGCCTTGAAGACCAGGTTGCCTTCCTCGTCACGTCCCTCGTCCTCGATGACCGCGACGTCCATCTTCCCGGCCGGACCGGTGCGCTCCAGCACCTCTGCCACCCGGGTGGACACGTAGATGCGGTCGCCGGCGAAGATGGGACGGTCGTACTCGAACGCCTGCTCGGCATGCAGGAGGCTCTTGATGCCCACCCCCAGGAGCTCCCGGAGGTCCGCGGCCGAGTGAAAGCTGGCGGGGAAGGTGGGGGGCGCGACGATGGTGGGGTAGCCCGCCGCCCGGGCGTACTCCTCGTCGTAGTACATGGGGTTGAAGTCGCCGAGCGCCTCGGCGAACCGGCGGATCGCCCCCTTCTCGACCTCGTTGAGGGTCGGCGGTGACGAGCGGCCGATGGCGTTCTTGTCCAGCATGGTAGGTCCTTTGGCGGATCAGCGTCCCGCCGGCAGGTCGAGCACGGTGAGGAGCCCCGACTCCGCGGATCCGACGCGCGGGGCGGCGTGTACCACGAGCTGGGCGGTGGCGGAGTCCCCCGGAATGCCGCCCGGGATCTCGACGCGAAGAGGAATGTCCGATTCAATGACGATCTGATCCCCGGGAGGCTCCGCTCCCAGGGCGAGCATCAGCTCGAGACGCACCCTCTCCTGCCCGTCCACCAGACCGACGACGGTCTGGTTCACCCCCGCGACACGGCCGCGGGGCACCACGAAGGCCCCGCCCGGAATGTCCTCGTGGGCGAGGACCGGTGCCACCTCCTCCTCGTACTCGTCGAGGTCGATGCCGAGCCCCAGGGCACAGAGCGCCGCCGACTCGAGCAGGCCCACGTGTCCCACCGCGTTCTCGGCGGCCAGCGCGTCGAACTCGTCCTCGGTGAGGCCGGCGCCGATCTTCCGCTGCAGCGCCTCGCGCCGCCCTCGTGCGTCCACCACTCTTCGGGCCAGCACGTGGCGGACCGGCCCGAGCGTCTGTCCCAGGGTGGCCGCCAGCCGGTCGAGGACGAAGCCCGGATTGACCCCGGTCCCCAGCACCGAGACCCCGGCGCGCTGGGCGGCCCGCTCGAGCCGGTCGGAGAGCTCCGGGTGGCGCACCCAGGGAAAGGCGAGCTCCTCGCAGGTGGAGACCACCGGATGCCCTTCCTTCACCGCGGCCAGCAGCTGCTCGGCCACCGCGGGGAGGGAGGAGCCGGTGGCGTGGAGCACCACCGGCCGGCGCCCCCGACTCGGGCCCCGCCGGAGCTCCGGCTCGACCTTGATGGCAGAAGGGACTCCCAGCTCGTCCAGTCGCTTGCCCACCAGGGCAGGATGAGTGTCCACGGCCCCGACCAGCGTCACCTCCACCGACCGGAGGGAGGCGCGCGCGATCTCGCGCCCGATGGCCCCGAGCCCCATCACCATCACGGGCACCGGACCCGAGTTCGCCACCCTGGCCATTCCCGACGAATCTCCCGACGTTTCGAGGGTTTGTGGTTTTACGCCCGGCCCTTCCGGCACGGCAACCAAAACTGCCGATTCTTCATGGAGTGAAGATGATCCAGTCTGTGAGTGGGTCTCCTTCCACCGTGCCGTCGACGGCTTCCATTCCCGAGACCACCGTTCCGATGATGGTGTAACGCCCGTCCAGGTGCGGCTGGGGCGAGAGGGTGACGAAGAGCTGGCTCCCGCCGGTGTCCTTTCCGGCGAGCGCCATCCCCACCGTCCCGCGCAGGTAGCTCCGGCGGGAGACCTCGCAGGGC
>DASROG010000036.1:0-7642 GCA_035646995.1 Myxococcaceae bacterium | reverse complement strand
GGTCCGGATCCACACCGGCTGCTGGAGCACCGGCAGCCCGTAGTACGTGGGAGTCCGCGCGTCCGCCTCGACATGGGTCGGAGCCAGATGACCCGGGTGCGGCTCGGGCGTCCGCACTCGCTGCGCGGCGCCCTCGCCCTGGAGGAGCCCCAGGGAGGGATCCACCTCGCGCCCGTCCGTCGGCCGCTCCAGCTCTGCCGGCCCGAGGAACGGGACCGGATTCGGGGGGGCGGTCATCGCACGCTCCCACTCCGCGCCAGCAGCGCGCCGGCCATGGCGGTGAAGAACATCCCCGCGGCCGCCAGGCCGGCGAAGGTCCAGCTCTCCCGGCCCTTCGCGGTCGGGACCACCGGGTCGGGCGGGAGGTTGTAGACCTCCGGCCGGTCGAGGAGGAGGAAGAAGGCGTTGAGCCCGCCGGTGCCGGGCTGGGCCTGCGCGTCCTGTCCGTAGAGCTGCGCCCTGCGCACCCCACGGGCCTGCAGCTCCTCCAGTCGCCGCTGGGCGCGGATGCGAAGCTCCTCCACGTCGCCGAACTGGATGCTCTCCGTGGGGCAGTGCTTGGCGCACGCCGGGGTCATCCCGTCCGAGAGCCGGTCGTAGCAGAGGGTGCACTTCCAGGCCCGTCCGTCGTCGTCGCGGCGGTCGATGACCCCGAAGGGGCAGGCTGCGATGCAATAGCCGCAGCCGTTGCAGACGTCGGGCTGGACGTAGACCGAGTCGAACTCGGTGCGGACGATGGCCCCGGTGGGACAGGCCTCGAGGCACCCGGCGCGCTGGCAGTGCTTGCAGACGTCGGACTCCATCAGCCAGCGCATCCCGAAGCTCGAGCCGTTCTCTGCCTGCTCCACGAAGGCCACGTGGCGCCAGGTGCTCGCCCCGAGATGCCCGGTGTTGTCGTAGGAGTTCCCGGTGAAGTGGAGCCCGTCCGCCGGGAGCTGGTTCCACTGCTTGCACGCGACCTCGCACGCCTTGCAGCCGATGCAGAGCGAGGTGTCGGTGAAGAATCCCTTCGCGGCGGCCATCGGCTACGGCTCCTGGGTGGGCATGGGTCGCTTCGCCCCCACCTGTGGCAGGTCCCGGCGCGGATCGCCGGGCTCGAGCGGCGACGGTGTCCACCCGAGCGTCGAGGGGTGCCGCCCGGGGTCGCGCCGGCCGGGCTGGATGTCGGCGGTCAGCGCCTTGCTCTCCATGATGCTCACGTTCGGATCGGCCACGAAGGCCAGCAGCTCGTTGGCGCTGCCGCCGGTGGTGCGGCCCACCGTTCCCCAGTGCCAGGGGACGCCGATGGTGTGCACCGTCTTCCCATCGACCTCGAGCGGGCGAACCCGGAGCGTGACCAGCGCCCGGGCCTCGATGGCACCGCGCGCGGTGCTCACCGTCGCCCAGCCTCGGTGGGTGATGCCCCGGAGGCGCGCCAGCTCGGGCGAGATCTCCACGAACATCTCCGGCTGGAGCTCGGCGAGCCACCACAGCCAGCGGCTCATGCCGCCGGCGGTGTGGTGCTCCGTGAGGCGGAAGGTGGTGAGGACGAAGGGGTAGGCGGGGTCGTCCCAGGCCAGGTGGTAGCGGTTGTCCCGCCGGCGGTACTCGAGCCGGGCGGGGTTGCACTGCTGGCCATAGAGCGCATTCTTCACCACCGACTCCGGCGGCTCGTAGTGGGTGGGGAGCGGACCGTCGATCAGGCCGGTGGGAGCGTAGAGCCAGCCCAGACCGTCGGACTGCATGAGGAAGGCGGTATTGCCGCCGATGCTCGCCAGGCCCTCCACCCCTGGCGGCCCGCGGTAGGCCGGATCGCGGTCGGCGATGATGTCCGGCACGTCCTCGCCGGCCCACCGGCGCCTGGCCTGGTCCCACCACACCAGGCGCTTGCGCTCGCTCCAGGGCTTGCCCTCGAGGTCCGCCGAGGCGCGGTTGTAGAGGACGCGCCGGTTGGCGGGCCACGCCCACCCCCACTCGGGAGCGACCCAGCTCTGCTCGCGGCCCGGCTTTCGCCGCGCGGTCTGGTTGACCCCGCCGGCGAAGCAGCCGGAGTAGATCCAGCAGCCGCAGGCGGTGCTCCCATCGTCCTTCAGCTCGGCGTAGCCGGAGACCGGCTTCCGTTCCGGCCAGGTGTAGCCGTTGACCTCGGTGAGCACGGCCTCGGCGCTCGGCTCCTGGATGTTCCCGTGCGTCGGGTAGTCCCAGACCAGCGAGCGGAGGAGGACGTCGCGCTGCTTCCCCGAGCGCCGGGCCTTCTCGATGAGCCTCCGTCCGAGGTGGAAGACGAAGTGCAGGTCGCTGCGGGCACTTCCCGGTGGCTCGACCGCCTTGTCCCGCCACTGGAGCAGCCGCTGGGTATTGGTGAAGGTGCCCTCCTTCTCGGTGTGCGCCGCGGCGGGGAAGAAGAAGACCTCGGTCTGGATGTCCTCGGGGTGAATCTCCCCGGCCTGGACCTCGGGAGCGCTCTTCCAGAACTCGGCGGTCTCGATCATCGCCAGGTCGCGGACCACCACCCACCGCGCGTTTCGCAGCCCCTTGCGCTGCAGGCCCGCGTTTGGCGAGCCGACGGCCGGGTTTTCGCCCATGACGAAGTAGCCGTGGACCTTTCCGTCGGCCATGTCCGCCACGGTGGTCATGTGCGAGTGGTCCCCGGTGAGCCGCGGCAGGTGCTCCCAGAGGTAATCGTTGTCCGTGTTGGCCCCGTCGCCGAACCAGGCCTTGAGGAGCGAGACGACGTACTTCGGGAACTCGCTCCACCATCCGGTCGGTGACCGGTTGCCCTGGATGTACCTGGCCAGGCTGGCCCCGTGCTTCGCGATGGGCATCGGCAGGTAGCCGGGGAGGATGTTGAACAGCGTGGGGATGTCGGTGCTGCCCTGGATCGAGGTGTGCCCACGCAGGGCGATGATTCCCCCACCCGGCCGGCCGATGTTCCCCAGGAGCAGCTGGAGGATGGAGGCCGTCCGGATGTACTGCACGCCCACCGAGTGGTGCGTCCAGCCGACTGCGTAGCAGAAGGCCGCGGTGCGCTCCCGGCCAGAGTTGCGGATCAGCGTCTCGGCCACCTTCTCGAACAGCGGGCGGGGCACGCCGCAGATCTGCTCCACCATCTCCGGGGTGTAGCGGGAGAAGTGGCGCTTGAGGATATGGAACACGCAGCGGGGGTGCCGCAGGGTCTCATCCCGCTCGTGCAGCGTGGCCGCACGCTTGTCGAGCGCGGCGGCGCCGGCCCCCGCGTCGGCGGGAAGGTGCTTGTGGCCCGCAGCGGGAACCGTGCCCGCACCCTCGTACTGCCAGGAGTCGACGTGGTACGTGCCGTCCGCCGAATTCCATCCGCTGAACAGGCCGTCCAGGTCCTCGGTGTCGCGGAAGTCCTCGCGGACGATGACCGGCGCGTTGGTGAAGGCCAGCACGTACTCCTTGAAGTAGGCCTCCTTCTCCAGGACGTGGCGGATCAGCCCGCCGAGCCAGGCGATGTCGCTGCCGGGCCGGATGGGAACGTGGATGTCCGCCATGGCCGAGGTGCGGGTGAAGCGCGGATCGACGTGGATGATCGTCGCCCCCCGCTCACGGGCCTCCATCACCCACTGAAACCCCACGGGGTGATTCTCGGCCATGTTCGCGCCTTCGATGACGATGCAGTCCGAGTTCTGAAGATCCTGCTGGAAGCCCGTCGCCCCGCCGCGCCCGAAGGAGATCCCCAGACCGGGGACCGTGGAGCTGTGTCATATGCGGGCCTGGTTCTCGACCTGGATGATTCCCAGCGCGGTGTAGAGCTTCTTGAGGAGGTAGTTCTCCTCGTTGTCCAGGGTCGCTCCGCCGAGGTGGGCGATGCCGAGGGTGCGCCTCACCGTCTCGCCGCTGCGGGTAGTCTCCTGCCAGGTCTCCTCGCGGGTTCGCCACACCCGGTCGGCGACCATGTCCATCGCCTTCTCCAGCGGGAGGACGTCCCACTGGGTGCCGCCCGGGGGCCGGTAGAGGACGTCGCGGATGCGGTGGTCGCCGGTGACCAGCTGGAACGAGGCCGCGCCCTTCGGGCACAGCCGGCCGCGGGAGATGGGCGAGTCCTCGTCCCCCTCGATGTCGGCGATCTTCCCGTCCTTGACGTAGACCTTCTGCCCGCAGCCCACCGCGCAGTAGGGGCACACGGAGCGGACCGGCTTCCCGGCGTCGCGGATGCGGGCGCGGAGGCCGCGGGTCCGCTCCGTCGCCGCGGTATCACCGACTGCACAGGGGTCGCTTCTCCGCACCTGGCGAAGCAGCGGCCACGACTCGAGCCGATCGATGAGCGTGGACACGCCTGCGATTGTGGGCAGTCGCTCCCGGACGGGCAACGAAAACGTCAGCGCACCGGAGCCGGGGGTTCGATGGGCGGCGGAACCAGCGTGCCCGCTGCGTCGGCGAGGGACCAGGTCAGCCAGGCTGTCGCCGCCGCCGACTGGGCCAGAGCCACGGGGTCGATCTTGTCCAGGGTGTCCGCCGCCGAGTGGTGAACGTCGAAGTAGTGCGCGGGGTCCTGCCAGAGATGAAGTGTTGGGAGCCCACGCTTTTGCGCCAGAGCCTTGAGGTCCTGGCCGAAGAGAGTGTGCCGCCGCGGGGTGGGATCCACTCCCAGCGCGGCGAGCGGGCGCAGCAGCGGGGCGAGGAGGGACTCGGCGCCCTCGCCGCCCCGGAAGTACACCCACAGTGGGCGGCCTGCGCCGGCATCCACCTCGAGCGCCCCCACGTGCAGCTCGCCTGCGTGGGCATCGGCGTAGGCGTGCGCGCCGGCCCCGCCGTTCTCCTCGTTCATGAAGAGCACGAAGCGGACGGAGCGCCGTGGGCCGGGGCGCATCCGGGCGAGGAGACGGGCCGTCTCCAGCACCATCGCGACTCCGGCCCCGTCGTCCTGCGCGCCCACCGCCAGATCCCACGAGTCGAGGTGCGCGCCGAGGAGCACCACCTCCTGCGGCTTGTCCCGTCCGCGGATCTCTCCCACCACGTTCGCCGAGTCGACGTCCGGCTCGATGCGGCAGCCGAGCTGCAGCCGCACCCGGACCGGGCCCGCCTGCAGCCAGCGGTGGATCTCCTCGGCGTCCTCGGTGGCAAGGGCCACGGCGGGGATGGAGCGGTCCCCGGACCCGAAGGATGCCGCGCCGGTGTGCGGAGAGCGGAGGGAGCCGGTCGCGACCGAGCGGACCATCGTCGCCACCGCCCCGCGCGCGGCCGCCTTCGCCGGTCCGTAGCTGCGGAGCTCGGCGGCGGCGTTGTAGCCCTCCCAGCTCGACATCCGGTGATGGAAGTAGACGATGCGGCCCTGCACCGGGGCGGTGGCCAGCGCCTCGAGGCTGGTCACCTCCACCACCTCCGCCTCCACTCCGCCAGGGGGCGTCGGCGCGCTGCCACCCAGGGCGGTGAGGACCAGCGGGCCGCCGCGCCGTCCGGGTCCGGGGAGGACCTCGCCGCGCTCCTCGCCCCGGACCCAGCGTGCCACCTTCACCCGCTCGGTGCGCACCGGCACCCCCGCAGCCTGGAACTCGGCGACCGCCCAGCGCACCGCCTCGGCGGCGCCGTCCGAGCCGCTGAGCCGGGGGCCGATCCGGTCGGCCAGGTCGGTGACGGTGGCCAGCGTGGCGCCGTCGGTCAGGGCACGGCCGACGATGCTCTCGAACGTGGAGGGTGCAGCCGGAGGGGGCGCGGCGAGCAGGAGGAGGGTGAGCGGCACGAGCATGGAGCGCTCTGCATGCCATAGACTGACCGGCGCTCGTGAGCGTTTCCGCCTTGCTCGTCTCGGTCGCCCTCGCCGCGTCTCCGTCCGAGCTCCGCTGGGGTGCGGACGCCGAGGGAGGCGCGCCCTACGTCTTCGAGCAGCCGCCGGGGCATCTGCGCGGGTTCGAGGCCGAGCTGGCCGGACTGCTCGCCGCCCGCCTGGGTCGGACCGCGCGGCACGTGCAGGGGCCCTTCGCCCAGCTGCTCCCGCTGCTCGAGCGGGGCGACGTCGAGGTGATCATCAACGGCATCGAGGTCACCGACGACCGCCGGCAGGCGTTCGCCCTCAGTCGCCCCTACTGGGCGGGGCCGGAGCGGCTCACCGTGCGACGCAACGACCCGCACGCAGCAGCAAGGCTCGAGGACTTGGCAGGGCGCCGCGCGGGCACGCTTCCGGGAACGCTGGCGGAGCGAATGCTCCGGGCGGCCGGCGCCCAGGTGAGCACCTACGACGGGGGGCAGGAGGATCCCTACCGGGACCTGGCGCTGGGGCGCATCGATGCGGTGCTGCTCGACGCGCCCATCGCCCTCTACTACGGCGAGCGGCCCGAGCTGACCACGCTCCCCGCGGGGTTCGGGGAGGTGCGCTACGCGGTGGTGGCCCGGGCCGGCGACGCGCGGCTGCGGGACGAGGTGAACGCGGCGCTGGAGGCGCTGATCCGCGATGGAAGCCTCCCCGCTCTCCTGCAGCGGTGGGGGCTGTGGACCGAGGAGGCCGCCCGTGCGCTCGGGGTGGACACCGCGCCTGCCGGACGGCCGCTGGAGCTCGAGGCCTGGCGGGCCCGGACCGGCGAGGGCCTGTGGGGCGTGGGGGCGGGGCCGGTGCTCTCCGCCCTGGGTCGTGGCGCGCTGGTGACGCTCTTCCTCTCGGTGGCGGCGATGGCCCTGGCGATGGTGCTGGGCGGAGCGCTGGCCCTCGCCCGGGTCTATGGCCCGGCGCCGCTGCCGGCGCTCGCCCTGGGCTACGTGGAGCTCTTCCGCGGCACCCCGCTCCTGCTCCAGCTCATCGTCGTCTACTACGGGCTTCCGGAGCTCGGGCTCCGGCTCAGCCCGTTGATCGCGGGCTGGCTGGCCCTGGGGCTCAACTACGCCGCGGCCGAGGCGGAGAACGATCGCGCCGGGCTCCTCGCCGTGCCCCGGACGCAGATGGACGCCGCTCGCGTGCTGGGGCTCGGCCGCTGGCAGGCCATCCGCCACGTGGTCGCGCCGCAGGCCATCCGGGTGGCGCTGCCTCCGGTCACCAACGACTTCATCGCCCTGCTGAAGGACAGCTCCCTGGTCTCGGTGGTGACGGTGACCGAGCTCACCAAGACCTACGGCACGCTGGCCGCGGCGACGCGGGAACACCTCGCCCTGGGGCTGCTGGTCGGCGCGGTGTACCTCCTGCTCGGGTTGCCCTTCGCCCGGCTCTCGCGCTGGGTGGAGCGGCGGCTCGGCGAGCACCTGGAGGTCGCGCGGTGAGCGCGCTGGTCGTCGAGCGCCTCGGGCGGCACGTCGGCGCGCGGCGGCGCCCGGTGCTGGAGGGGCTGAGTCTCCGGGTCGAGCCAGGCGCCGTGGCGGTGGTGCTCGGCTCGAGCGGCTCGGGGAAATCCACTCTGCTCCGCTGTCTCGCCGGCCTCGAGGCCTTCGACGACGGCCGGGTGGCGCTGGGCCGGCTCGAGGTGGGCCCCGGCGGACACGGGGCGCTCCTCGGCCGCGTGGGACTGGTATTCCAGTCGGTGGAGCTGTTCCCGCATCTCCGGGTACTGGAGAACTGCACGCTCGCGCCACGGCTCCGCGGAGAGTCCGACGGCGAGCGCGAGGCGCGGACCTGGCTCGACCGCCTGGGGCTCGCGGACCGGGCGGACGCCTGGCCCCAGTCGCTCTCCGGGGGCGAGCGCCAGCGGGTGGCCATCGCCCGGGCACTGACGTGCCG
>DASROG010000035.1:0-5074 GCA_035646995.1 Myxococcaceae bacterium | reverse complement strand
CGGGGGAGGTGAAGCCGGTTCTCGTCGTTCTCGGCGACCGGGCGAAGGGCTTTCTGGTCTCCGGCGACCCGGTGTCCGACCGTGCCGCGCTCGCGCGGTTCGTGGAGCTCTACGACCGGAGCCACGAGCTCCTCTCGCCGGACGAGTCCACGCGCACACTCGCCATCGGCGACGATGCGTGGCCTTTCCCGATTCCATTGGTGAAGGCCAAGACGGGATGGAGCTTCGACACCCAGGCCGGTGAGCAGGAGATCCTCGCGCGCCGGGTGGGCCAGAACGAGCTGGACGTCATGCAGGTCTGCATCGGCTACGTGGAGGGGCAGCGCGACTACCTGGCCCGGAACCCGGACGGGGCGAGCGTGCCGCACTACGCGGACCGACTCCTCAGCTCGCCGGGCAAGCGGGACGGGCTGTACTGGACGTCCGCTCCGAGCGAGCCGGAGAGCCCGATGGGGCCGGCGGTCAGCGGCGCGATCGGCAAGGGCTACACGCTGAAGCGCGGGGCGGGAGCGGCGTACCACGGCTACCACTTTCGCCTGTTGACGGCGCAGGGACCCCACGCCGAGGGCGGGGCGCTCGACTACCGCGACGGCGGGAAGCTCACCCGCGGCTTCGCGCTGGTCGCGTGGCCGGCCTCCTACGGGAAGACCGGGATCATGACCTTCGTGGTGAACCAGTCCGGTGTCGTGCTGGAGAAGGACCTCGGTTCCGGCACGGCGAAGGTCGCCTCGGGGATGAAGCGCTACGATCCGGACGCGAGCTGGAAGCCGGTCGTTCCGTAGCGTTCAGACGCGGCCCGCGCGGAGCCAGCGCGCCCAGTCCGCCCGGCCGTGCCGGGCGGCAACGGTTGAGGCCGCGTCCCAGTCGTAGGAGATCTGGTGCTGCTCCGCCTGCCACCCCGTGGGCGTGCGCTCGCAGACCACGAACCGAGTGTGCGGAGATCCGTTCTCCACGTGGTGCGGGCGGGGATGCTCGGCGGTGTAGGCCTGGAGGCCCACGCTGCCCGCGTTCACCACCAGCTGCCCGCTGGAGAGGCGAACGGTCCTCGGGTGATGCGAGTGCCCCGAGATGACGAGGGCCTGGCGATTCCCGGCGAGCCTCCGGGTGATCACCTCGTCCGAGGCCAGGGTCACCGGGGCTCCCAGCTCCTCGCAGAGGTAGACCAGGTCCGTCTCCGGGGTTCCGTGGCAGACCAGCACGTCGGGGGCGAGCTCGAGCGTGGCCGGAAGGCGGGCGAGCCACGCCCGCTGCGCGTCGGTGGTGTGCTCGAAGGCGTACTGGTCGCTCTCCCCGCCGGGTTCCGAGGCACAGGCGAGCAGCTGGCGCTCGTGGTTGCCGCGGATGACGGCGGCGTCGAGGCCCATGAGGACGTCGGCGGTCTGGGAGGGCTCGAGCGGCCCGGAGAGGAGGTCGCCGGCGACCACCAGCCGATCGATGTCGCCGAGCGCGCGCACGCGGGAGAGGACTGCCTCGAGCGCCCGGATGTTGCCGTGAATGTCGGAGAGGACCGCGAGCCGCACCGGGGGCGAACCTAGCGTGAGGCGAGGAGGAAGGTCATGAGGCCAATGGCCGTGGCGCTCGCGGGACGCGGTTGTGCTGCACCCCAGTTCTCGGGGCCCGGACCGCTCGCCGGGACCCTGGGCGCGCGGAGGAAGCTCCGGAGAATCTCCGACCGCCTGCTGCCTCTCCCGGCGGGCGAGATCGACACCAGGCTGTTATTCCGTCGCGAGTGACTCCAGCGGCTCAAGCGACGGAGAGCGGCGCCCCTGCTCGATGGGGTGGACGGTCTCGACGACGGCCGCGTTCACCCGCGAATCCTTCCCGACGTCGAGGAGCCCTGCAGCGTGTGGCTGGTGGTCCCGCAGGCGAACTGCCGGATCGCCTCGGTGTGCGCTCTGAGCGAGGCGATCGCCGCCGCGTTCCGGCGCGGTCGCCGGATCGAGCCCGACGAGGCCCCTCGTCGCCGGGCGGGAAAGGTTCCCCGACGCTGAGCGCCCGAGGGGTTCAGCCGGCGAGCGCGCGCGGGAAGAGGACGTTGTTCTCCAGGTGGATGTGCTCCATCAGCTCCACCTCGAGCTCCCCGAGCGCACGGTAGAGCTCACGCCAGGTGGCGCACGCGCCCTCGGGAAGGCGCAGGTCGCCGGTCAGCGCACGGATCCGCCGCAGCGCGGCTCCGTGGCCGTCGTGCTCCTCGAGCATCACCTGGATCGGCATCGCCGCGCGGCGCCGGTGCGCGGAGAGGATCAGAGGAAAGAGGATCTGCTCCTCCTTCAGCAGATGGGCTTCCACGAACGGCCGCATGCCCCGGAGCTGCTCCGCGAGGCCCACCGGACATCCCGGCTTGCCGGCGTGCACCTGTTCCACCCGTCTGGCGAGCGCGACCAGCCGGGGAAGCTCCTCCCGCAGCGGGGCGTGGTACCGCTCGAGGATGTGTTGCACGAGGTCCGCGAGCGGGCGGGCCAGCCAGCCGGCATCGCCTTCCCCCGGGGCCTGGAGCGCCGCCTGATCGGAGCGGATGGCCGCCAGCACCTCCGCGGCATCGAGCCCGCTCTCCTCGCAGGCGTCGGCGAGGGACTGGCGCCCTCCGCAGCAGTAGTCCAGCCCGTAACGGTAGAAGACCTTCGCCGCGGTGGGAACGGTCGCCGCGAGCTCACCCAGCGTCTGCTTTGTTCCGATCAAGTGCAGTTCCTCCTCAGGGGCTCGACGGCCCATGCTTGCCCGTCCGGGCTCTCACTTCTTCGGTGACTCGGGGAGGAGAACCGCGTCGATGACGTGCACGATGCCGTTCGACGCCCGGATGGACGCGAGCACGTTGGCGCCGTTCACGGTCACCTTCCCGCTCTTCACGCCGATGGTCACCTTGCCGCCGTTCACCTGCCCCAGCTTCTGTCCGTCCTTGAGCCACTTCAGAGAGCACCCTCCCGGCGGAGCTCCTCGGGAGCGGGCTCGATCTCGCCCCCAAGCCGATCGGGGGCGACCTTCCGGTCCTCGCCGTCGGACGAAGCCAGCAATCGTTCGAGTGGATCGCCCGGGAGACGGACGGATTCGTCACCTATCCCCGCCCGTTCCCCCTCCAGAAACGAGTGGCGGACGAGTACCGTGCCGCGGCCGGGGCGGCCGGAGCGGTCCCGCGGCTCTCCCAGTCGCTGTACATCGATCTGCTCGAACGCCGGGACGCCCCACCGCGCCCGATTCACCTCGGATGGGCGCTCGGGCGTGAGCCGCTCGTCGAGCTCCTCGAGCAGACCCGTGCGCTGGGCATCGGGCACGTGGTGCTCAATCTCAAGTACGGGAGCCGCCCGGCCGCCGAGGTGGTCGAGGAGCTCGGCGCGGAGGTGCTGCCGCGCCTCGGTGAGACCTCCCGGGACCTGCCGGTGCTGGCAGCGATGTGACCCCGACAGGGATCCGGGCCATCACTCCGCGGCGAGCTGCCGCAGCAGGTTGGGGTCGAGGTTGCTCCCCGTGATGATGGACGCGACCGTCGCACCTCGGAAGCGTGCTCGATGTGCCATCAGGGCGGCGATCCCCGCCGCGCCCGACGGCTCGGTCAGAAGACCGGCTCGTTCGATCAAGAGCCGCATCGCCGCCAGGATGTCGTCATCTCCGACCGGGAGGATCTCGTCCACGGCGGCTGCGACGTGCTCGATCGCGCCGGCGACTGGCCTCGCGATCGCCATGCCGTCCGCGATGGTCCGAGCGGGCCGCTCGACGGGCCGTCCCGCCGCGAGCGAGTCCACCATGGCTGGCGAGCCGCCGGCGGTGACGCCGATGACGCGCGTCCGGGGAGAGTTGGCCTTCATCCATGACCCGATGCCGGTCACCAGGGCGCCATCACCGACCTGGACCAGGACCACGTCCGGCTGCAGGCCGGCTGCGGTGATCTCCTGAGCGATCGTGCCGGCTCCAGCCGCGATCTCGCGATGGGCGCCGTCCTCGATGAACGGCGGTGCATCGCTGCCGGCGGCGGCCGCGCGCGCGGCGTCGGACTCGTCCCGGTCCTCCTCGACCAGGACCACCACGGCGCCCAGCCGGCGCATCGCTTCTACCTTGAGCGGATTCGCCCGTGCCGGCGCATAGATCGTGGCCGCGATGCCTCGGCGCCGAGCGGCCCGGGCGATCCCTTGTCCGAAGTTGCCGGTGGACGCAGTGACGACGGCCGCAGGACGCGGCGTGAGCGCGGCGAGCACGGCCTCGGTGCCGCGGCCCTTGAACGAGCGAATCGGGTTGAGGCTCTCCACCTTCAGGCTGACCGAACACCCCAGCGCTTCATCCAGCGCGGGGTGTCGCATCAGCGGCGAGTCGAGAAAGACCGGATCGATCGCGCCGCGCGTCGCCAGGATCTCGTCGCTCGTCAGTGCGGGAGGCCCGCCGGTCTGCTTCACGGTCGAATCCAGGGAAGGACGAGACGGCCTCTCCACTCCGGCGATCTCAATGACCCCGACAGGGATCGAACCTGTGACCTAGCGTTTAGGAAGGCCGCGGCTGAAGCGGGGCAGAGTGTCTCAGGAGGTCTCACCACTCTCAAGAGGTCGCAGGCCGAGGTCTCAGGAGTGCTCACCGAGCCCACGAAGTCGCTTCCGTGTGTGCACACGCTTGTGCACCGGCGGCTGCTGACCCTCGACCAAGTGGCCGACTACCTCGCGGTGGGCCGGTCCCTCGTCGATGACCTCGTCCGAACCGGGGGGCTCCGCATCGGCCCCGAGCTGCGCATCCGGCTTCAGGACCTCGAAGCCTTCCTCCGCCTCGCCGAGAAGTAGCCGATGCCAGACCGCCGCCGGCCCCGCGTCGACGTCCCGGGTGCTCGAGGTGGCGGCGACCGCCCACCTCTCTAAGCCGCCCGTTGCAGATCTGCTGTGAGTCCAGTTGCAGCGGCCCGGCCCGAACGGCAGAGCAGACCAGCCGTCTCGTTCGTGGCTGATATCGCCCGAGCGCGCGGGAGGTCCGATCCCGAGAAGTTCGTGAAAGTGCGCCCTCCTCGTCTGGCCGCATGACGCGCGGCACGACGTTCCCAATCGAGGTGACTGTGGCGCCCGAGACCAGGCCTTGGAGGACGGAGCCCGAGAGGGGACGGGGC
>DASROG010000034.1:0-9132 GCA_035646995.1 Myxococcaceae bacterium | reverse complement strand
CCGGCGCATCTTCCGTTCCGAGCGCAAGGTGGGCCACTTCAAGGTGTTCCGGGGACGGCTGACCGTGGACGACGGAGAGCTGTTCCGGCGCGCGCCCGCGGAGGTGGTGCGGATGTTCCAGCTCGCCGGCGAGCTGGGAGTCCCGCTCTACAGCTGGGCCCGCGAGCGCATCGCCGAGGCTCTTCCGGCCCTGGAGGCCGCGCGCGGCGCGCCGGAGGTGGTGGAGGCGCTGAAGGCGCTGTTCCTCTCTCCCGCCGGCCGGGGCGCGGTGCTCGACGAGATGCACGCGCTCGGCGTGCTGGGGGCGCTGGTGCCCGAGTTCGGGCGCATCACCGCGCACCACCAGAACGACCTGTACCACGTGTACACGGTGGACGTTCACACCCTGCGCGCGCTCCGGCGCCTCTACGCGCTCCGCGCCGGGGACCTGGTGGACGTCGAGCCGGAGTTCAGCCGCATGCTCGCCGACCTCGAGGACCCCGTCCCGCTCTACCTGGGGATGCTCCTCCACGACGCGGGGAAGGGGATGGGAGGAGACCACTCGGTCCGGGGCAAGGAGCTGATGGCCACCCTCGGCGAGCGCCTCGGGCTCACCGCGCGCCAGCGCGAGGTGGCCGAGTTCCTGGTCCTCCACCACCTGACCATGAGCCAGACCGCCCAGCGGCGCGACCTGTCCGACCCGGAGCTCATCCGCTGGTTCGCGGAGCTGTGCGGCGACGTGGAGAAGCTCGGCGCGCTCTACCTCCTCACCTGGGCGGACATGTGCTCGGTCGCCCCGGGGATGTGGAACGCCTGGCGCGCGGGGCTGGTCCACGAGCTCTACCGGAAGGCGAACGCGGTGCTCTCGGGGACGAGCAGCGAGCACGCGGCGCGCGAGGCCTTCGCCGAGGCCTGGACCCGCGCGCTCGGGGCGGAAGAGGCCGGGCGGCTCCTGGAGGCGCTCCCGGACCGCTACTTCGATGCCACCCCGCCCCAGGATGCGCTCCGGCACGCGCTGCTGCTCCGCCGCGCCCGACGCTTCCCCATCGCCGCGGTGGTGCGGCGCACGCTCGAGGGCCACGCCGAGGTCCACGTCGCCGCCCAGGATGCCCCCGGGCTCCTCGCCACCTGGAGCGGGGTGCTGGCCGCGCACGGGCTGGACATCCTCTCCGCGCGCATCGTCTCCACCGCGGACGGATACGCGCTCGACGTCTTCGAGGTCCGGGGGCGTGCGGGGCGTCCCGTGGAACGCACGCGCTGGCGGCGCGCGCGGGCGGACCTGGTCTCCGCAGCGCGCGGAAAGCTCGACGTGCCGGCCCTCCTCGCGCGGCGCCGGGGCGGGAACGTCCTGCACCGGGCGCTGCCCCCGGTCACCACCCGGGTGAGCGTGGACAACCGCGCCTCGCAGCGCTTCACGGTCGTGGACGTGCGGGGCGAGGACCGGCTCGGGCTGCTCCACGACCTGGCGGCCGCCCTCGCCGGCGCGCGGCTGGAGATCGCGGTGGCCAAGGTCGCGACCGAGGCCAACCGGGCGATCGACTCCTTCTACGTGACTCGTGGAGGGAGCAAGCTGACCGACCCGGCGGAAGTCGATGCCTTGCGGGCCGAGCTCGCGGACGCCGTGCCTGCTCCACCAGTCGAGGGCTAGCCAGACGAGCGAGGGCTTCGTGCCGCGGGACCTGGTCGTGCGCTCCCTCGGGACGGAATGAATCCAACGGGCGGAGGGTTGGTCCCAGGACAAGCCAGGAGCTTCGGACCCTGGGACCGGTATGACGGTCAAGTTCTCGAAACTCGGGAACTATTAGTTGGCGCCGGCTCGAGGGAAGATACAGCTTCCCGGTCGTACGCCTGGCTGTGCACGGGACTTGCTTGCGTTTCCCGTGCACCGTCGCACCTTGCATCCTAAGGAGCGGAGCGAGGGCTGGTCGGGGTGGCCGAAGGGAAAGGAAAGCAATGACGGACAAGGACAACAAGGGAAGCATGACCGTCGCAGAGGCCGGTCGAAAGGGCGGAGAGACCGTCCGGAACGAACGCGGCCGTGAGTTCTACGAGACGATCGGCCGCAAGGGCGGCGCGACGGTCAAGGCGGAGCGTGGACGGGCGTTCTATGAGGAGATCGGCCGCAAGGGTGGCGAGACGGTCAAGGCGGAGCGCGGCGCCAAGTTCTACGAGGAGATCGGCAAGAAGGGCGGCGACCGGGTCAAGGCGACCCGTGGCCCCAACTTCTACGAGGAGATCGGCCGCAAGGGTGGGCAGAAGGTCAAGAAGCTCATCGAAGAGGGCAAGCGCGCAGCGCGCGGAGCGGCAGCGGCGGCGGCGGCAGCGGCGGCGCCGGCGGCCCCTGCGGACGGCGGGCAAGAGCCCTCCAAGGGCTGATATTCGGGGGGCGTGACCGCGCCCCTCGTTCCGCTCGACGGACGGCATCCGCAGCCGAGGACGGTCGGTCTTGCCGTGCAGGCGCTCGAGGATGGCGAGCTGCTCGGCTACCCGAGTGACACCACCTACGCTCTCGGCTGCGACGCCCACCAGCGCCGCGCCGTGGAGCGCCTCGGGCAGCTGAAGCATCGCGACCCGAAGAAGCCGTTCGCCCTCCTGGTGGCGGACCTCTCGGACCTCTCGCGATACGCCCAGGTGAGCAACTTCGCCTACCGGGTCCTGCGCCAGCTGGCGCCCGGGCCGTTCACCTTCGTGCTGCCGGCGACACGCCTGGTGCCGGAGCTGCTGCTCCATCGCAAGCGCGAGGTCGGTCTCCGCATCCCCGCCGCGCCGGTGGCCCAGGCCCTGGTGCGGGGACTGGGGCGGCCGCTGGTCACCACCACCGCCACCGCCCTCGAGGAGCAGCTCGACGGCGGCCGGGGGCGAAGCCACCGGGTCGAGGGTGAGTCGCTGACCGACGCCTCCGAGGTGCGCGACGTCTACGGGCACGCGCTGGCGCAGGTGCTGGATGCTGGCCCGTTGCCGGGCGATCCCAGCACCGTCCTGTCGCTGATGGGGGACAGCCTCGAGGTGCTCCGGCAGGGCGTGGGGGTCGTTGCCGGGCTGTAGAAAAGTTCTCCTCGGTCCGGACAGGGATACCGTGGAGCGCGGCCATGACCGCGGCACCGGACCCGCTGGAGCCCTTCCTCGACGCCTTCGTGGCCTACCTGCGGTCGGAGCGGGGGCTGTCCCCGAGGACGGTCGAGGCGTACGCCAGGGACCTGGTGGAATACCTCGCAGCGCTCCGGCAGGTGCGGGTCGCCAGCCTGGACCAGGTCCGGCAGGAGCACGTCCGAGGGCACCTGGCCACGCTCGGCCGCCGCCTCAGCGCCAGGAGCCAGGCCAGGCACCTGGCCGCGGTTCGCATGTTCCATCGCTTCCTGGTCGCCGAGCGCCACGCGATGGCAGACCCCACCGAGCAGGTGGAGACGCCGCGACAGGCGAGACGCCTTCCGGTGTTCCTGACCCTCGACGAGGTGGAAGCGCTCCTCGCGGCGCCTCGGGACACCACCCCGGCGGGACTGCGCGACCGGGCGATGCTCCACGTGCTCTACGCCACCGGGCTCCGGGTCAGCGAGCTGGTCGGCCTGTCCGTCAACTCGATCCAGCTCGAGGCCGGCTACCTCGTCGCGCGGGGCAAGGGCGACAAGGAGCGGCTGGTGCCCCTCGGACGGCGCGCCGTGGCCGAGGTCCGGACCTGGCTCGGGCGGGGACGTCCGGCGCTGCTGCGCGGGCGGACGTCCCGGGCGCTGTTCGTCGGACCCCGAGGCACGGCGCTCACCCGGCAAGGGGTGTGGAAGCTGCTCCGCCGGCATGCGCTCGCCGCGGGAATCAGGAAGCGCCTCAGCCCCCACAAGCTCCGCCACTCCTTCGCCACACACCTGGTCGAGCGGGGGGCTGACCTTCGCGTGGTGCAGGCGATGCTCGGCCACGCCGACCTGGCCACCACGCAGATCTACACCCACGTGGACGCGCGACGGCTGAGGGCGGTCTACGACGCCGCCCACCCGCGCAGCCGGAGCGGTTGAACGCCGGAGACGACTCTCCTCCAGAGGATCGCGATCGGATCGCGGCCGAGGTCCAGGAGCGACGACCGCGTCTCGCCGTCGCGACGTGAGGGAGGAGCGACGCCGAGATCGGCCGCGCGAACCAGCGAGGAACGGAGCGATACGAGGGGTTTCGGCGCTAGAGTGCGCCGCTCCGCACCATGCGCATCCTGTCCGGCATCCAGTCCTCGGGGAAGCAGCACATCGGCAACTACTACGGCGCGCTCCGTCAGTTCGTCGATCTGCAGAACCGGGGCGACGAGGCCCTCTACTTCATCGCCAACCTCCACGCCCTGACGACGGTGCGAGACCCGGCGGTGGCGGCGACGCTCACCCGCGAGACGGCGATGGCCTTCCTCGCCCTGGGGCTGGATCCGAAGCGGGCCATCCTCTTCCGGCAGAGCGACATCCCGGAGGTGACCGAGCTGTACTGGGTCCTCGGGACGGTCGTCCCCCTGTCCAACCTGGACCGCGCCCATAGCTACAAGGACAAGCTCGCCCGCGGCATCTCGGCGGACTTCGGGCTCTTCGCCTACCCGGTGCTGATGGCGGCGGACATCCTGCTGTATGGCTCGGACCTGGTGCCGGTGGGGAGGGACCAGGTGCAGCACCTCGAGTTCGCCCGGGACTGGGCCACCAAGTTCAACCTGACATACGTGCCCGGCTACGACGCGTCCGATCCCACCGGGGCCACGACCGGCAAGCCGGGCATCCTGAAGCTCCCCGAGGCGCTGGTGCAGGAGGCGACCGCGGTGGTCCCCGGCACCGACGGCCAGAAGATGTCCAAGTCGTACAACAACACCATCGACCTCTTCGGCGACGAGGCCGAGGTGAAGAAGCGGATCATGGGCATCAAGACCGACAGCACCCCGGTCGAGGCCCCGAAGCCGGTGGACACGCCGCTGCACCAGCTCCTGAAGGTCATGCTGCCCGAGAGCGAGCTCCCCGCGGTGGACGCCTCGTGGCGCCAGGGCGGAAAGGGCTACGGCGAGTACAAGAAGGTTCTGCTCGCCGCCTACCACGCGACGTTCGGCGAGGCCCGGGGCCGTTACCAGGCGCTGCAGAAGGATCCAGGCTCGGTGGACGCCGTCCTCCGCGCCGGGGCGGCCCGGGCCCGGGCGGTCGCCGCTCCGGTGATCGAACGGGTGCGCCAGGCGGTGGGGATCGAGCGTTGACCCCTCGCCGACGGGGCTGGTAGGGCCAGCGCACGGTGCCCACCCATTCTCAGACCCCGGCCGAGCCGGAAGACCTCGCCGAGCCGGGCGCCGGGGCGGTGCACCCCGACCTTCGGGTCGCGCTGCCCAGCTTCGAGGGGCCGCTCGATCTGCTCCTTCACCTCATCCGCGAGCACAAGCTCGACGTCTTCGACATCCCCATCGCCCTCATCGCGGAGAAGTACAACCAGTCGCTCGCGAAGATGGTGGCCCTCGACCTGGACGTGGCAGGAGAGTTCCTGGTGATGGCGGCCACGCTGGCCCACATCAAGAGCCGGCTCCTCCTTCCGCGGACCGAGGCGCCGACGGACGGCAGCGAGTCGGCCGAGGAGCAGGGCGATCCGCGGGCCGAGCTCGTTCGCCGCCTCCTCGAGTACCAGAAGTACAAGGACGTGGCCCGGCAGCTCGCGGAGCACCCGCTGCTCGACCGGGAGGTCTTCGCCCGTCGCATCACCCCTGCAGCCGCGGTGAAGGTCGAGTCGGCGGCGCTGGCCGAGGTGAGCGTGTACCGGCTCATCGAGGCGCTGGACCGGGTGCTCAAGGCGCTCGAGCCGCGGGTGGGGCACGAGGTGGTCCGCGATCAGCTGACCCTCTCCGCAGCCATGCAGGGCATCACCGCCCGGCTCCGCCCCGGCGAGCGGGTCACCTTCGTCCAGCTGTTCGAGGGTCAGCGCACGCGCGGCGGGGTGGTGATCACCTTCCTCGCACTCCTCGAAATGGTGAAGCTGCGGCTGCTCCGCGTGCATCAGGACGAGGGGGCGAAGGAAATCTGGGTGTCGGCCGAGGCCGGCGCACTCGAGGGTGGGACCGCGGAGGTCGACGAGCGTGAGTACTCCTGAGAAGCCGGACGAGGGTGCGGACCAGCCCACCCCGGCGGTGCCGTTCAGCGAGGCCGAGGTGCAGTCGGTGGCCTCGCCGCCGTCGGATGTCGAGCTCGAGGACGTCGAGCCCGCCGACATCGACGAGCAACCGGTGGAGTTCGAGCCCTTCGAGCGGCTGGTCCAGCGAAGCCGGCGCCTGTCGCCCGAGCGGGTGCGGACGGTGGTCGAATCGCTGCTCTTCGTGACCGACAAGCCGGTCACCCTGGACCAGCTCCACGAGGCGACCGGGGTCGACCGGCCGCGGCTCCAGGCAGCGCTGGAGCAGCTGGGCGGGATTCACCGCGACGGGGTGAGCGGCATCGTGCTCACCGAGGTGGCCGGCGGCTGGCAGTTCCGGACCGATCCGGACAGCGGCGAGTTCGTCCGGCGCTTCCTCAGGGTGAAGCCGCATCGGCTGACCCGGGCGGCGCTGGAGACCCTGGCAATCATCGCCTACCGCCAGCCGGTGACCCGGCCGGAGATCGAGGACGTGCGCGGGGTGGACTCCGGGGCGGTGGTGAAGGCGCTGCTCGAGCGGCGGCTGATCAAGATCCTGGGCAAGAAGGACGAGGTGGGCCGGCCCATCCTCTACGGGACCACCCGCGAGTTCCTGGAGTTCTTCGCCCTCAAGGACCTCTCCGCTCTGCCAACCCTGCGCGAGTTCCACGAGCTGTCCGAGGAGCACCGGACGCTGGTGGACAAGGAGGCTCCGGCGCCGGAGGGGCCCGAGAACCTGGTCGAGGAGCTGGCCGACCCGTCCTTCGGGCAGGGGCTGGAAGCGGCCGCCCCCGGCGCCGAGGAGGCGATGGAGGCGCTGGAGCAGGCGATGGAGGAGGCCGAAGCGCGCTCCCGCGCAGCTGCGGCGTCGCTCGGCACCGAGTCGACCTCGCCGCGTCCCCCCGCCGGGGAGAGCGAGCGGTGAGCGAACGGCTGCAGAAGTTCCTCGCCCGCGCCGGGGTGGCCTCGCGGCGGCACGCCGAGGGGCTGATCACCGCCGGCCGGGTCAGCGTGAACAACCAGCGGGTCACCGAGCTGGGCACGAAGGTGGAGCCCACGGATCTGGTCACCGTGGACGGGAAGCTGGTGACGGTGCCGGAGCACACCTCCTGGTACCTGCTCCACAAGCCGACCGGGGTGGTGACCACGCTGTCCGACCCGGAGGGCCGCCCCACGGTGGCCGGGCTCCTGGAAGGAGTGAAGCAGCGCGTCTTCCCGGTGGGGCGGCTGGACTGGGATGCGGAGGGGGCGCTGCTGCTCACCAACGACGGCGGCGCGGCGCACCGTCTGCTGCACCCGAGCTTCGAGGTCCCCCGTACCTACCTGGTGAAGGTGAAGGGAGCGCCCACCGACGAGACGCTGGCCCGCCTCCGCGACGGCGTGCGGCTCGAGGATGGTCCGGCCCGGGCGCTTCGCGCGGAGCGCTTCGAGGCCACCGAGCGGAACACCTGGCTCCTGCTGCAGGTCGGCGAGGGACGTCCCCATCTGATCAAGCGCCTCTGCGCGGCGGTCGGTCATCCGGTGGTGCGGCTCTTCCGCCCGGCGCAGGCAGGCATCTCCGTCGCCGGGCTAAGGCCCGGGGAGCTCCGACCGCTCACCGCCGAGGAAGTGCAGCGGGTCGAGGCGGTGGCGGCGGGCAACGGCGTCCCCGAACCCGCGCCCTTCCTGCCTCCCCGGCGGCACGGTCGGGCCGGTGAGGACGACGAGTCCCTCGAGGCCGAGCAAGGCGCGGGAGCCGGCTCCGCGGCCCGGACCGCCGGTGGAGGATTCACCACCGGGACCGAGCGTGCCGAGGAGGGCGCTCGACCGGTCAAAGGAAGCCGGCGTCCGCGCCTGGCCCGGGACGGGCGAGAACCGACGGGCTCTGATGCGCGCGGCGACCGCGCTCCCCGGCCGTGGGCGGGCAGGGACCAGCGTCGGAACGAGCGCAGCCCGAGGTCCGGAGGGTACCGGCCCCGATCGGGGTCCGAGCGGACGCAGCGTGGGCGCGGCGCGGGGTTCGACCGCGATCGCGACGCAGCGTCCCGAGGAGGTCGCCCCCCGCGAGACGCCGCGGGTGCACGCGGCGGCACCGAGAGACGCACCGGGCGGAGCCGGCGGGCTGGCGGATTCGGCGGCCCCCAGCGCTGGGGAGAGGGCGGCCGTGGCGACGCGCGCGGCTTCACGGCCGGCGCACGCGAAGACGGGATCTCGCCCGACAGGCCCGAGAGAGGAGCCGAAGGACGAGGTCAACGGCGCCCCTTCGGCGGCAGGACGGGCATGGACGCTCCCCGCGGTCGGCCGGGGGGGCGGCGCGCGTGGGCGGCAGGGACGGCGGAAGGTGACTTCCAGGCGCGCGGTCGACCTCCCGAAGCAGGCAGGCGCCCCGGTCCACGAGTGCCTGGACCTCGAGCGGCGGAAGGTGGTTTTCGCCCTCGCGGAGGGGCCCCGGACAGAGGCGGACGCCCGGGTCCGCGAGCGCCCGGAGTCGGAGCGCCCGAACGTGGTTTCCGCCCCCGCGAACGGGCCCCGGACAGAGGCGGACGCCCCGGCCCACGAGTGCCTGGACCTCGAGCGGCGAAAGGTGGTTTCCGCCCTCGCGGACGGGCCCGGGACAGAGGCGGACGCCCCGGTCCGGGCGCGCCCGGAGCCGGAGCGCCCGAACGTGGTTTCCGCCCCCGCGGACGGGCGCCGGACGGAGGCGGACGCCCCGGTCGGCGACTGGCTGGACCCGGAACGGAAGGCGGCTTCCGAACACGTGGTCGGGACGCAGGACACGCGGGTGCGCGGGCCGGTGCAGGGGAGGGCGGTCCTCGATCGCGCGGCCAGGGCGCCGGGCGAGGTGGCCCACGGGGAAGGCCCGCCGCGGAGGGGAAGGGAGGCCCAGGAAGGCGCGGCTCGTTCGGCCGAGCTGCGCCGGGTGGCAGTGCAGGCGGGTGGAGCACGACCGCAGGGACTGGCGGTGACTTCCGCCGGGGGAGCACGACGCGTGGGTTCGGTCCCGGCCGGGGGCGAGGCCGGTTCGGCGCGCTCCCGCGAGGTGGTGGTGCGCGCGGACCCCGCCCCGGGCCGCGCGCACCA
>DASROG010000033.1:0-2637 GCA_035646995.1 Myxococcaceae bacterium | reverse complement strand
GTCTTCCGGCCGGGCCGCCTGCGTTCCGGCGCGCGCGGACATGGCGACCAGGACCCCACCGAAGCCGAGCAGCAGGCCGGCGATCTTCCGGAAGGTGAGCGGCTCGTCGAGGAGCGCCGGCGCGACCAGGGCGAGGAGGAGGGGATTGGTGCTGGCGATGATCGCCCCCATCCCGGAGGAAAGATGCCGCAGGGCCTCGTAGGTGCAGCCGAGATAGCAGGCGTTGGCCAGCAACCCGTAGCCGGCGATCTGGATCCAGGCGGCGGGGCGGCGCGGCCACGGCCTTCGCAGGGCAACCACCACCGCGGCCATCAGCGCGGAGGCGATGGCGAAGCGGACGGTCAGGACCCAGAGCGGCTGGCCCATGCGGGAGAGTACCCGGCTGGGAACGAAGGCCGAGGCCCAGAGGAAGACGTAGAGCAGCGCCAGGGCGGTGCCGGCGCGGCCGTGGGCACGGAGCTCGGAGGCGGTCATCGTTCGGGCAGGACACTCGCATCTCCGCGGGCCCAGGCAATGCACAGTCGGCGGCCGGACCCGGGGGTCAGCCACGCAGAAGACACCGCCCACCTCGACTCCACCCCGCGAGCTCCATGCGGTGGCACCGACCGCGGCGCTCGGGCGGCCTCAGCGTCCGTGGATGCCGAGCAGCTCGTCGGCGAGCGCCGCGCCGATGCCCACCGCGAGGCCCGCCAGGTAGACCGCCGCGACCCCGAGCCAGCGATGGCGCCGGAAGGGGAAGGTACGCGCCGCGAGGAAGGACAAAGTCCCGAACACCGCCCACGCCGAGAGCACCAGCGTGACCCGGACCGGTGTCGCTGCATCGAGCGCGCGGATGAGCTCGCCCTCGTCGGAGAACGGCGGTGCGCCCCGGAGCGCACGGACGAGGTCGACGGTGAGCGGGAAGAGGCGGAGGCTGGCCTGGGTGAAGGCAGCGGTGGCCCAGGCGAACGAGCCGTGCCGGCGTGCCACCGCGACGAGGACCAGGGACAGGACCAGCGTGACCAGCGGACCGCCGGCCTTTCCACAGAGCCAGAGCGAGTCCGAGACCGGCACCGTCGGATCGACCCGCTGGAACCCCATCCGCGCGGGCGTCCCGGTGAGCCAGAACACGAGGCGGTGCCCGAGCTCGTGCAACACCGCCGGTAGACCACGGGCCCGTACCGCCCGAAGAGCTCGGCGGCCCTCGACCGGGGGTCCGACAATGCATCGCCTCCTTGCCCGGGAAGACACCAGGGGGGCCGCGCGTGGGACAGGAATCTTCGGGGGCCCCGGACCGGAGCCGGCGGCCCGGCGAACCTAGCCCGCTCGCAGGTGGTCGACGAGGATCTTCACCCCGAGCCCGATGAGGATGAGGCCGCCGAGCACGTCCAGGCGCCGTCCAAGCATCGCCCCGGCGCGGCGTCCGAGCAGGAGCCCCGCGACGCACATGACGGCGGTCGTCACCCCGATGGTGACGACCGACAGGGCGAAGGGCGCATCGAGCATCGGAAGCGTGATACCGACCGCGAGGGCGTCGATGCTGGTCGCCACCGCCAGCACCAGCATGACCCGGAGCCCGAACAGGTCGTCCTCGCTCCGGTTCGCGGCCGCCATCTTCGGGTCGCGGGACTCCCAGAGCATCTTCGCCCCGACGGCCGCCAGGAGGACGAAGGCGATCCAGTGATCCCACGCCTCCACGAGAGGGCCGACCCGCGAGCCGATCAGCCAGCCGATGACCGGCATCAGCGCCTGGAAGCCGCCGAAGAACAGGGCCACCAGCGCCATGTGCCGGGGGCGGACCTTCGGCACCGCGAGGCCGCGGGCAGCCGACACCGCCGTCGCGTCCATGGCCAGGCCCACCGAGAGGGCGAGGATGGCGCCGAACCTCATCACGCCCTTCTAACCGGAAGGTCGCCCCGTTCGCCCGGGCTCAGGCCGCCGGCGGGGGAACCGAGACCGCCGGAGGAGCGGAGGAGGCCGGAGGCGCGACCGCCGCGCTTCCGTCCGTCACCAGGGCCTGGAGCAAGGTGTAGCTCACCGCGAGGATGACCGGGCCGATGAACAGCCCGATGACGCCGAAGCCGAGCAGGCCTCCGATGACGCCGGCGAAGATGAGGAGAATGGGGAGATTTGCGCCGCGGGTGATGAGCCAGGGCCGGAGCACGTTGTCCATGAGCAGCACCACCACGGTCCAGATCAGGAAGAAGGTGCCCCATCCAGGTGAGCCGGACCAGTAGAGCCAGATCACGCCCGGGATCATCACCAGCGCCGGCCCGAGCTGCGCGATGCAGAGCAGGAACACCACCGCAGTGAAGAGCCCCGCTCGCGGGATTCCGGCGAGCCACATCCCGAGACCGGAGACGGCGGTCTGGATGAGGGCGGTGACGATGACGCCCAGCGCCACGGCGCGGATCGCCTGACCCGCGAGGATGACGGCACCGTGGCCCCGCTCGCCGGAGAGCCAGTGGAAGAAGGCGAGCACGCCTCGCGCGGCGACGTCCCCCTGGGCGAAGAGGATGATGGAGATGATCAGCATCACCAGGAGGTGGACGAGCAGCGCGCCGAAGGTCCCCGCCTGCTGCCCGAACCAGCGGACCGCCGTGCCGACGTACGGCTCGATCCGGGCCGCGACGGCACCCGCCGGCGCCGCGGCGAGAT
>DASROG010000032.1:0-4302 GCA_035646995.1 Myxococcaceae bacterium | reverse complement strand
GGTGGGACCTGCTCGGGGTGGCGTTCTTCGTCGTGATGGGAGTGGTGCTCTTCCGGATGGCGAAGAAGCCGCTGCAGATCTGAGCGCCGGCGGGCGGATCCACCGTGTCGACCACGACTGGAGTACGGGGCCGCTGCTCGCCGATGAACCGCTCGCCCGGATTGTGCGAGGTCGAGCTCCGGGTGGGCACGCTCCGGGCAAGTCCGGGCGAGTCGAGGGAGACGAGCACCGTCAGCCAGGGAGCTCGTCGAGGGTGAGCCCGGCGAGCGTGGCGCGGTCGGCCACCACCTCCAGGTCGACGATTCTCCCCTCGACGATGGTGGGTCGAATCACCAGGAGCAGCCGGCCGTGGGGCGCGACGCGGATGCCGAGGCTGCCGTCGATGAACACCGGCGTGGCCGCCTGCGCCCGTCCCTTGAACAGCGCCGCGACCGCCTCGGCGCCCCGCGCCTCGGGGGGCGACCCGAGCTTCATCGCGGCGGCATCCGCCCGGTAAGCCACGTCGGGATCGAGGATGGCCAGCAGGCCGGCCAGATCTCCCTGACGGGATGCCGCGAGAAAGGCCTCCACCAGGCGTCGGTCCGAGCCGAGCTCGGGATCCGCGTTTCTCCCGGCGCCCTGAACCCTTCGGCGGGCGCGGCTGGCGAGCTGCCGGGCAGCGACGGGCGAGCGGTCCACGATGCGCGCGATGTCCTCGAAGGGGATGTCGAAGAGATCGTGGAGCACGAAGGCCACCCGCTCGGCGGGGGCGAGCCGGTCCAGCACCACCATGAGCGCGATCCCGACTGCGTCGGCGGTCCGTGCGTCCTGCTCGGGGTCGACCGGAGGCACGACGCGCTCGACCACCGCCCCCGTGTCGGCCTCGGGCTCCTCGCGACGGGAGCGCCGGGCCCGCAGCATGTCCAGGCAGATCCGGGCCACCACGGTGGTGAGCCAGCCGCCGAGGTTCTCCACCGCTTGCAGGTCCGAGCGGCTGAAGCGCAGCCAGGCTTCCTGCACCGCGTCCCCCGCCTCGCTCCCCGAGCCGAGGAGCCGGCCGGCCACCTGCTCCAGCCGGTGCCGGTGCGCCTCGAAGCGCTCGGCCATCCAGGTCTGATCATCCATCGGTCACCTTTGTCGCACGAGGTTCGTCATCCCAAGTGACGGGACGGGCCCCGACGATGTGACCGGGATGGACCCGGGGGCGCCGTCCGTTCGATCGGAGACACGACCATGCAAGCGAGGATGAGGAACCCGGTGGAGCTGCTGCCCGACGCGATGACGGCGCTGCACGCGCTGAACGGCTCGGCGGAGGCGCTGCCCTACGTACTCCGGAAGCTGGTGCACCTGCGGGCCAGCCAGATCAATGGCTGCAGCGTGTGTGTGGACATGCACGCCCGCGAGCTGCGGAAGGCAGGCGAGAAGGAGCAGCGAATCTTCGCCGTCGCCGCGTGGCGCGACACGCCCTGGTTCAGCGAGCCCGAGCGAGCCGCGCTGGGCCTCACCGAGGCGGTGACCCGTCTGGCCGATCGTCCGGACCCGGTGCCCGACGAGGTGTGGAACGAGGCGGCGAAGCACCACGAGCCTGCGGCGCTGGCCGCGCTCCTGGTGCAGATCGCTCTCATCAACGTCTGGAACCGACTCAACGTCCCCATCCGCCAGGTGGCAGGGGGCTGGGGCTGAGCGCCCGGGTGATGCGACGGCTGGGCCCGGGGTAGTGTCCTCGGCGCTTGACGAACGCCGCGGTCCACCACGAGGGCGAGTCCGAGCCCTGGCGCTACTCGCGCCGCGGGGAGCGGCTCCCGGATCACTGCCTCGACTGCGGAGCGGCGATGCTCGGTCCGTACTGCGCCAGCTGCGGCCAGAAGAACGAGCCCGAGCACCGGAGCCTCTGGCAGCTGGTGAAGGATGCGGTCGGTCCCGCCGTCCTGCTGGAGTCGAAGCTCTGGCGCACGCTGGGGCCCTTGCTCGGGCGTCCCGGTGCGCTGAGCGAGGCCTATACCGAGGGAAGGCGCAGCCGGTACATCCGTCCGCTGCGCCTCTACTTCTGGGTGAGCGTGCTCTTCTTCACGGCGCTCGCGCTCGGACCCGCCCACGTGGCGACGGTCAATGTGAACCCCGAGGCGCAGGTGCACCTTCGCCTCGCGCCGGCGCTGGAGAAGCGGCTTCGCGAGAAGCTCGAGTCCTTCAAGGGCGAACCCGCGCAGGGGCAGGCGGCCACGAAGCCCGGAGAGCCTGCCGTCGACGGCCGCGCGCTGGCCACCGAGCGCCTGCGCAGTGAGTTCCTGTCCCGCCTGCCCAAGGCGCTGTTCCTCCTGCTCCCGGTGTTCGCGCTCCTTCTCCGGGCGCTCTGGTGGAAACGGCCGTACGTGGACCACCTGGTTCTCGCGCTCCATGCCCACACCGTGCTCTTCCTCGGCCTGGGAATCGGGCTCATCGGCTGGTGGCCGCTCAAAGCGATCGGAGTGGTGGGTCCGATCGCCTGGTTTCTCCTCGCAGCGCATCGCTTCTACCGGAGCGGCTGGGTGTCGACCGTCCTGAAGACCCTCGTGCTGGGAGTGCTGGACGGCGTCCTCGTCGTCCTGGTGGTGATGCTCACGACGCTGGTGGCCCTGCTCGGGACCTGAGCAGCGAATGCCGCCGGCGGTGTCGCCGGGGGTGGTCGCCAGACTCGCCCGCGCTCTGCTTGGATGGCCCGCGCACCGTGTCGCGTCCGTCTGCCTTCGTTCTCCTTCTGCTGGTTGCCTGTGAACGCGGGCCGGGTCCGATGGGCCCGGATGCAGGGGATCCGGGGGTCGGTCTCGCTCCCTCCCCGGAGACTCCCGATCTGCCGCTGGCCGGAGCCTCGGTCGCGCAGCAGCGGGCGTTCCGTGCGGGAGACGCGGTGTTCGACCAGCTCTTCGAGGCGCCGGACGGGCTCGGGCCGGTGTACGTCCAGCCCTCCTGCGCCGCGTGCCATCTGCGGGGAGGCCGCGGGCCCGGGCAGACCCGGCGAATGGCGGTGGTCTCCGCATCGACCGGAGAGCGAGTGGAGTCCCTCCCGTTCGGAGCGCTGGTCCGCCCGCTGGTCACCGCGGGGGCAGGCACCCCGGTGCTGCCTCCGGATGGTCTCCCCGAGGGGTCGGTGCTCCTGGTCACGAACCGGCTGGCGGCTCCGGTGTTCGGCCGCGCGCACCTCGAGGCGATCGCGGACTCGGAGATCGAGCGGGTGGCCGCGGAGCAGGCACTCCGCGCCGACGGGATCCACGGCCGGGTGAATCGGGTCGCCTTCCAGTCGCAGGGGACGGTCGACCCGCAGTTCCCGGCGCATGCCTCCGGGGAGGCCGGGCTCATCGGACGGTTCGGGGTGAAGGCGCGGCTCGCCACGCTGGACGACGTGGTGGCGGACGCGCTCCAGGGAGATCTGGGGCTGACGAGCGCCCTCAGGCCCGCCGAGCTGCCCAATCCCGATGGGCTCACCGACGACCTGCTTCCCGGGGTGGACCTGCCGGATATGCAGCTCGCCGCGCTCGTGGAGTACACCCGCCTCCTCGACATCCCGCGGCGTCCCGGCCCGGATCCGCGAGGCGCCGCGCTCTTCGAGTCGGTGGGATGCGCGGTGTGCCACGTGCCGAGCCTCCGGACGCGCGCGGACTGGCCAACCCTGCAGCTTGCCGGCATCGACGCGCCGGTCTTCACCGACCTGCTGCTCCACGACATGGGCGCCGGCCTCGCCGATGGTCAGCAGGAGGGAGGCGCCGGTCCGAGCGACTTCCGCACCGCGCCGCTCGTCGGCCTGCGGTACCTCGCGGCCTACCTGCACGACGGCCGGGCCACGACCCTGCGGGAGGCGGTCCTCGACCACGGCGCTCCCGGTTCGGAGGCGGCCGGCACGGTCCAGCGCTTCGTGGCGCTCACCCCCGAGGACCAGGACGCGCTGCTCGCGTTCCTCGGCGGCCTTTGAGGGACTCAACGTAGTGAGAACACGAGACTTTTTTCCGCCTGGCAGGAGAAGGTGTCCAGGAGAAGGTGTCCGGAGAAGGTGTCAAACACCTTCGACCAGGTCACCGATTACGAGGCGATTACGAGGCATTACGAGGTGTCCATTACGAGGTGTCTGACACCTAGGCGGACACCTAGGCGCGGGACACCTGGGCGCGGACACCTCAGACCCGCGTTGGTCGGCGGGGTCCATTACGAGGTGTCCATTACGAGGTGTCTGACACCTAGGCGCGGACAGACACCTCAGACCCGTGTTGGTCGGCGGGCTCTGAACTGGTTCCCTCAGGGCCCTATCGTCGCGTCGAAGACCTTCCACGACACGCCGCCGCGGAGGTCGCGGAG
>DASROG010000031.1:0-5630 GCA_035646995.1 Myxococcaceae bacterium | reverse complement strand
GTCTTCCGGCTGGGGTTCACCGGATAGACGATGCGGTTCTCCTCCTTGTCCGCCTCGCCGCCCACGAGGATGACGGCCTCCTGGTCCCCGTCGTTGAGGAAGGTGTGGCAGATGCCGGTGCCGGAGGGGAACGCGGCGAGGTCACCCGCCTTCATCCGGTGCAGCTCGCCGTCGATCCAGGCGTCGACCTCGCCGCTGATGACGTAGACGAACTCCTCCTCGCTCGACTCGGCGTGCGGCCAGGAGGTGCGCGTCCCGGGAAGGAGGCGCATCAGGTGGAGCCCGATCTCGCGGAGACCCGCGGTGCGGCCGATGGCCCGGGAGGGGGCCATGAACTCGTCGCTGTTCGGGTAGCGGTGCCGCGTCTCGGGGACGTCGGCGGCGGAGACGATGAAGGGGGGGCGGCTCGGCATGGTCGGAACAGCTTTGCACCGCCCGCGCCAGGGGGGGTGACTCCGAAGTAGGCGAACGGGCGGCATCGTCGGCCCCGGGCGAGGGCCCACTATGACCGGCTCCGGGCGAGCCCGTCCCATCACCGGGCGCGCTCGGCGCGGTCCCGATCGGCGGGAACGGGCGCCGCGTCCCCGGACCGACTCACCACCTGAAGCCGGATTCGCCGACCGGGCTCGGCCGAACGGACGAGGCCGCGGCCGTGCTGACTCGCCGGTAGGTCGCTGAGACCGTGAGGCGCTCCGCGCCAGCTGCGGGGTCCCGAGGGGCTGCCCGGGCCACCGCTGCGGGCACGCGACGCAATAGCACCCTCGAGAGGACTCGCCGTGAAGTGATGACGAGAGCTCGGGGGGTTGCGAGTGCTCGACACGCACTGCCGGTCGCCGAAATTGCTATTGCCTCGTGAGCACCGGAAAGCCCCCGCCCGGCGGGGGCCGTCCGAGCAGGACCCGACGCGTCGCGGGAACGCCCCTCCTCCGGCAAGTCGAGGCCGCGGTGCATCCGGTGGTGTGCCGCGACCGCCGGCCTTCGCCTCGGCCGCTTCGCGGGAGGGTCCTCAGTCGTGCGCGGCCGTCGCCCTCACTCGCCGGCGACCCGGCGGATCGCGCCCAGCAGCGCCTCGAGATCCGCCTCGGTGGTGAGGGGATTGATGAGCGTCACCCGGAGGTGCACGTGGCCCCGGAGCCGGGTCTGCACCAGATAGAAGCTGCCCTCGGCGAGGAGTCGCGCGCGCACCCGCTCCTGGTGCGCGTCCAGGTCCTGGAAGTCGTCCGGGACGTGCCGGAAGCAGACGATGTTGCAGTCCGGAGTCACGGCCAGCTCGAAGTCGTCGGCATCGTCGAGCATCGCCGCGAAGGTGCGCCCGAGATCGAACATGCGGGTGACGTAGTCGGAGAACATCCGGGTGCCGTGCAGGGCGAGAGCGCCCCAGAGCTCGAGGCCCATCATCCGCTTGGTGCACTCCAGCGTCCGGTGGGCCGGATTCCACCACTCGCCGTGCGCCCCGTGGCGGAGCAGGTAGTCCGCGCGCTGGGAGAACGCCTCGTAGGAGCGCCGTCCGTCGCGGAAGAGCACCGCGGTCAGGAGCGCCGGAAGGAGCATCATCTTGTGCGCGTCCCAGACCAGCGAGTCCGCGCGTCCGAGCCCGGCAGCCAGGTGCGCATACTTCGGGGACAGCACCGCCGCGGCGCCGTGCGCGCCGTCCACGTGGAACCAGAGGCCGCGCTGCCGGCAGAAGTCGGCCACGGGCTCGAGCGGGTCGAAGGCGCCGGTGGACGTGGAGCCGGCGCTGGCCACGACCGCGAACACCTGGCGGCCGGTCCGCTCGGCGAGGGCGAAGGTCTCCGCGAGCGCCTCGGGACGGAGCTTGAACCGCTCGTCCACCGGGATGGAGAAGATGCCCGCCTTGCCGAGGCCGAGGATCTGCGCGGCGCGCTTCACGCAGTAGTGGGTCTCGTCCGGCACGAGGATGGCCAGCGGCCTGCCCCTGGCGAGCCCCTCGTCCCAGACGTCTCGCCCGGTGATGGCCTGGCGCGCGGCGAGGAGCGCAGTGAGGTTCCCCACCGAGCCGCCCGAGGTGAGGACGCCGTCCGCCTCGGCGGGAAATCCCGCCTGCTCCGCCATCCACGCGAGCGCACGCCGCTCCATCGGCGCGGAGACCGGTCCCATCTCGTAGACCGCGGTTCCGTTGTTGAGCAGGGCCGAGGCGAGGTGGACCAGCGCCGCGGAGGGCAGGGGCGCGGTGACCTGGTGGCCCACGTACCGGGGATGGTGGAGGTGGTTGGATCCGGCCAGAACCCGGGTCATCAGCTCGCCGAGCGAGGTGCCGGGCTCCTCGGGGAAGGTCCCCGGCCACCGGGCGAGGTTGGCCTCCGGCTCGGCCCAGGGGAGCACGGGCCCGCTGCGCTGGGAGACCGAGCGCAGGTAATCGGCGAGCTGGTCGACCAGGGCGTGCCCGTCACGCCGGAAGCGCTCCGGATCGAACGCGGAGCGAAGTGTCTCTGAGAGAGCGTCCATGCGCCCGCCAGCGTGCCCGAGCGGACCGCGGTACGCACAGGGAATCCGGTGGGCCCGGTCGTACGCGCCAGGGCCCGGACGATGTTAGGAGGCTCCCAGGGACATGCCCCCATATCGACTCCACGTCTTCACCTGCACCAATCGCCGTCCCGACGGGCATCCGAAGGGCTCGTGCGGGGAGAAGGGCAGCGAGGCAGTGCTGGCGCGCTTCAAGGAGCAGGTGGCGAAGCTCGGGCTGAAGGGCGAGGTCCGCGCGAACGCGGCGGGTTGCATGGATGCCTGCGCCTTCGGGATCACAGTGGTCGTCTATCCCGAGGGTGTCTGGTACGGCCACGTGAAGCTCGAGGACGTCGACGAGATCATCCAGTCCCACATCATCGGCGGCGTCCCGGTGGAGCGGCTCCGCATGAAGGGCCACTTCGAGTCGCCGAGGATCAAGCGAGCCGATCCCGCCGAGGGCTGAGTTCCAGCGATCCTTGATCTGCCCTGCGCCCTCACGAAGAGTGTGGGCCGGTGAGCCTTGCATCACTCCCGCGGGGGGTCGAACTCGGGAGAAAGGCCATTGCCCGGGAGCATCCGCTCCGTCGCGTCTCTGGGGCGCGCTGAACGAGCGTCCTAGCGGAGCTTCTCGATCCGGAGCCGGCCCTTCTCCTCGCCGAGCGTCTTCGCCAGCAACTCCACGCAGGCGTGCACGGCCGTCAGGTTCGGCGTCGGCACACCGGTGATGCGCCCGAGCTCGAGCACCGAGCCCACGAGCGCTTCGAGCTCCAGTGGACGCCCGGTCTCCACGTCCTGGAGCATCGAGGTCTTGTGCTTCCCCACGGCCTCGGCCCCGGCGATGCGCTTTTCGAGACTCACCGGGAAGCGGACGCCCAGCCTCTCGCCGATCTCCTGCGCCTCCCGCATCATCCGCTCGGCCAGCGCGCGGGTCGGCGGAAACTGGCAGAGGTCCACCAGCGTGGCGTGGGTGAGCGCGCTGATCGGATTGAAGGTGCAGTTTCCCCAGAGCTTGACCCACAGCTCGGAGCGCAGGTCCGAGGCCACCCGCACCTTGAAGCCCGCGTCCCGGAGCAGCTTCACCGTGCTCCGCAGCCGCTCGGTGTCCGAACCGTCGATCTCCCCCAGCGAGATCCGGTCTCCCTCGACGTGCCGGATGACCCCCGGGGAGACGATGTCCGCCGCGGGATAGATGATCGACCCCAGCACCCGGTCCACGTCGATGTTCTTCGCGATGACTCCTCCGGGATCGACGGACTCCAGCACCGTCCCCTCGTAGGGACCGCCGCTCTTGAAGAAGTACCACCAGGGGATCCCGTTCTGGGCCGTGACCACGATGGTCGAAGGGCCGCACAGCCCGCGGATGTCCGCCGCCACGCCGGCCACCTGGTGCGCCTTGAGGCCGATGATCACCAGCTCCTGCTGCCCCAGCTCGGCCATCCGGTCGGTGGCGCGAACCCGGAACGTTCGCTCCGTGCCGCCTTCCTGGAGCGTCAGGCCCTTCTCCCGGATCGCCGCCAGGTGCGGCCCGCGCACCACGACGCTGACCTCGTGACCGAGCGCGGCCAGCTTCGCCGCGACCAGCCCGCCGATGGCTCCGGCGCCGACGACGCAGATCCTCATCTCACGACCCGAGGCCCAGCTTCTGTGCCAGGCCGATGCGCTGGAGCTTGCCCGTGGCGCCCTTGGGGATCTCCTTCAGGAGCACCACCTTCCGCGGGACCTTGAAGTGGGCCAGCTTCGCCGCGCAGAAGTCGCGCAACTCGCGCTCGGTCGCCGTCGCCCCCTCCCGGAGCACCACCGCCGCCGCCACCTCCTCGCCGAGCTTGTCGTGTGGCGTGGCGAAGGTGAGCGCCTGCGCCACGGCGGGGTGTGACGAGAGCACCTCGTCCACCTCCAGCGGGGAGAATTTCTCGCCGCCGCGGTTGATCAGCTCCTTGAGCCGACCGGTGAGACGGAGGTAGCCCTCCTCGTCGAGGACCCCCTGGTCGCCGGTCCGGAACCAGCCGTCCCGGAAGGACTTTGCGTTGGCCTCGGGATTCGCCTCGTAGCCGGGGGTGACGTTCGGCCCGCGGACGGAGACCTCGCCCACCTGGCCGCGCGGCAGCGCCTTCCATTCCTCGTCGAGGATCGCCACCTCCGGTCCCGCTGCCAGGCCCACCGAGCCGGGCTTGCGTGCCCGCGGGGGGAGGGGACTGGAGGCCATCTGATGGGAGGCCTCGGTCATCCCGTAGCTCTCGATCACCGGGACGCCGAAGGTCTTCTCCATCTCCACCATCACCGGCGCGGGGAGCGATGCCGACGAGGAGCGGATGAGCCGCAGCCGGCTCCGGGCGATCACGTCGCGGTGGCGTTCGGCCCTGGCGAGGATCGCCTGGTGCATGGTGGGCACCGCGGTGTACCAGGTGGGCCGCACCTCATCGAGCCAGGCGAAGAACTTGAGGGCGTTGAAGCCCGGGGTGCACGAGACCGAGGCGCCGGCGGCGAGCGAGGAGAGCGTCGCCGCGACGAGCCCGTGGATGTGGAACAGCGCCATCATGTTCAGGCAGACGTCGTCGCGGGTCAGGGCGAGCGTCCGCCCGATGTTCTCCGCACTCGCCAGGAGGTTCCGCTGCAGCAGCGGGACCAGCTTCGGCCGGGAGGTCGTGCCCGACGTGTGGAGGAGGAGCGCCGGGTCGTCCTTATCGCCCATTCCCCCTCGGGCGGGGGTTCCCTTCGCGCCGCCCGAGAGCGTGAACCATCCTGCGCCCCGGGCGCGGTCGGCGGTCAGCTCGAGCACGGGGATGGACATCCTCTTCGCCGCAGCCCGGGCCGGCGAATCGACGCCGGCCTCCAGGACCAGCGCCTTCGCCTTGAGGTCTCGGAGGTAGAACTCGAGCTCGTCCGCCCGGTATCCCGGATTCAGCGGCGCGGTGGCTGCACCGGCGGCGACGCAGAGGAACGAGCTCGCCATCTCCGGCCCGTTGTGGAGCACGATCGCCACCCGGTCGCCACGGCCGATGCCCGCAGAGTTCAGCGTCTCCACCGTGCGCCGGGCCAGCGCCAGCAGGTCGCGGTAGAGGAGGGACTTCACACCCTCCGGTGCGCCGATGGCCGGCGCCTCGGCCGGACCTGCCTCGAGGAGTGCGACGATCGATGGGTGGGGCATGCGGGCTGACTCTAGACCC
>DASROG010000030.1:0-5507 GCA_035646995.1 Myxococcaceae bacterium | reverse complement strand
GCCGGTGCCGGGAAGCGACGCCCACCACACGACCACCCCATCGTAGGACCGGGCGGGGCGGTAGGACTTGGGGAAGGTCGCCCAGCCCAGATAGATGTCGCCGGCCGTGGTGTAGAAGTTGAGCGCGTTCGCGCCGCCCTGCCGGAGCGAGGCCTTCATGTCCTGCTCCTCGGCCGAACCCAGGACCGAGAAGTACCAGGCGTCGTTGGTCACCACCTCCTGGCTCACCAGCTGGAACTGGAAGCCGGCGCTCGCGTACGCATCGTTCAGCACCTGCATCTGCGCGGGGATGAGGGAGCTGACGTCTCCCACGCCCTCGCTGGTGATCACCACGTGGAAGTGCACGGGCACGTTGATGACGCCGCTCGTCGCCTTCGCCTGCGGGCTCGCGGCGATCTCGCGTTCGATCGCCTCCTGATCCGAAGAGTTCGGTGCTCGAACAGCGCACCGGTCACGCCCGGCCGGGCGCTTGCTCAAGGCGTTCGAGGACGTGTCGACGGTCGGATCGGCCACCCCTCCACATCCGACGAACATGATGCCCAGCAACCCCAGCCCCAGGACGCGTTGCGCTCGCATGGTTTCCCCTCCTACGGAAGGCCGGCGACGCTACGGGCCTCGCCTGGCGAGCGTCAATGCAGACACGATGCAAGTGACCGCTTGTCCGCCGACCGGCGCCTCAGGCGCGGAGGCCGAAGATCGACCGCAGCCGGTCGAGGATCCAGTTCGCCTCCCGGACCTCGACCACGTTCCCGTTCGCCTCGGCCACCGCCCGGAGCTGCCCCCGGCGACGGGCCAGCGCCTCGGAGAGAAGGCCCGCCAGCGCCGGCTGCTCGTCGAAGAGCTGGGCGAAGGTCGGCCGATCCAGCTCGAACAGAACCGCGTCCTCGGCGGCCACCACCGTGGCGGCGCGAGGCTCGCCGGTGAGGAGCGACATCTCGCCGAAGTACTGCCCGCGCCCGAGCCGGGTCACTTCCACCCCACGCCCGGTGAGGATGGAGACCGTCCCCGCGGCCACCACGTAGAAGGTCTGCCCCGGCGCTCCCTGCTCGAGGATCCGCTCCCCGTGGCCGAAACGGCGGGGCACCATCTCGTGCGCCACGCGCTCGCGCTCTCCCGGCCCGAGCACCCGGAAGAGGTCCACCTCGTCCAGGAGGGCGATCCGCTCGGCGACCGGAAACTCCGTCTGCCGGTCCTGCTCCGGCAGCCGCACGTGCACCACCCGCTGCTGGAAGGGGACCTCGATCCCCTCCCGACGCAGGCGGTACCAGAGCCGGGTGAGGATCTCGTCCCGGGCCCAGTTGGTCCGCGCGACGTCGGCGACGTAGCAGCGGATGCGGTACTTGATGCCCGACGTCTCGTACGCCCAGGTGCGGATGCGGGCCGTGGGCTCGGCGAGGACCAGGGGCACCTCGGCCAGCGTCTCCCGGATGACCGCCTTCACCCGGTTCGGCGGCGTGTCGTAGCCGAGGTCGACGTAGGTGTCGAAGCCCACCGGATCGGTCCCCCGCGAATAGTTCTTCACCCCCTGCTTGCTGAAGGTCGTGTTGGGAAGGGAGATGACCTCCCGGCGCTTGTTCTCCACCCGGGTGGCGCGCCAGCCGATCTGCACGATGCGGCCGAAGATGTCGTTCCCCACCGAGACGACGTCTCCCACCTGGAAGGGCCGCTCCAGCTGGATGGCCAGGCCGGCGAAGAGGTTCCCCAGCGTTTCCTGGAGCGCCAGGCCGATGACCACCGAGATGATGGCCGACCCGGCGAGCAGGCTGGAGAAGTCGATGCGGAACTCGCGCTGGACGATGATCAGCGTGGCGATCAGGTACAGCGTGCCGTCCAGCACGTCGCGGAGGATCTTCGGCGTCGGGCGGCTCCGCAGCCGCGCCACCTTGAGGAGGAGCGAGACCCCCAGGCGGATGAAGCCGAAGGTGAGGGCCAGCATCCAGCTCAGCTCGAGCACGCGGTGGAGCCCGACCGAGAGGTGCGCTCCCCGGGAGAAATCCACGGTTCGCAGGACGAGGTATCCACCCAGGAGGGACGCGGCCCCCCGGAGGTCGCGCTTGAACTGCGGATCGCCGCTCAGCGCCTGGAGCCCGATGAGCGTGACCACCAGGGCCGCGCAGGCGGCGAACAGGCCATGGCTCTGGAGCAGTGGGAGCACCAAGCGCGGTGGGAGGATGCGGGTCGCTCGGGAGCCCCGTCAAGGTTGACGGCGCCACCCGTCCCGAGCATGTGAGGAGGGCTCCCATGACCCTCCGCGATGTCCAGGGACAGCCCCGCGCCGTCCACGTTCTCCAGGCCGCCCTGGCCCACGGCACGGTGCACCACGCCTGGCTGCTGACCGGCCCCTCCGGGGTGGGCAAGGAGCTCGCAGCGCTGGGCATGGCCCAGGCGCTGGTGTGCCCCGTGGCGCCCCTGGCCGGCTGCGGGACGTGTCCGGCGTGCGTCCGGGTGTGCCACTTCCACCACCCCGACGTGCTCTGGCTGATGCCGGAGGACGAGGCGGTCCGCCGCAAGCTCGCCGCCCGGAGCGACTTCGACCACGTGCCCTCCCGGGAGATCCGCGTGGACCAGGTGCGGCGCCTTCAGGAACGGCTCGCCTTCCGCCCGCTGGAGGCCTCCCGGAAGGTGGTGCTGCTCCTGCCGGCCGAGGCGATGAACCCGCAGGCGCAGAACGCCTTCCTCAAGACGCTCGAGGAGCCGCCGCCGGACACGGTGCTCCTCCTGGTGAGCGCCGCACCGGACCGGCTGCTCCCCACGCTCCGGAGCCGGTGCGTGCGGGTGGCCTTCGGGCCGCTGCCCCATGCCTTCGTCCGCGACGAGGTCCAGCGCCGGCTCGAGGTGACGCCCGAGATGGCCGAGGCGGTGGCCTCTCTCGCCGACGGGAGCCTGGAGCGGGCGCTGGCCCTGGACGCCGAGCGCCTGGCCGACCGGCGCGGGCGCATCGAGCGCTTCGAGGCGGTGACCGGGGCGGATCTACGGACCGCGCTCCGTTTCGCCGACGAGGCCGGGAGCAGCCGGGAGGAGGCGGAGGCCACCCTGGCCCTGCTCACCGTCTGGGTGCGGGACGTGGCGGTGACCCGGGCCGGAGGGGAGAGCCTGTTCCATCCCGAGCTGCGCCCTCTGGCGGAGAAGGTGGCTGCCCGCATCGACGACGACGCGCTCCACCGCCGGTTCCGGCTGCTGGACGACGCGCTGGTGGCCATCCGCCAGCGGAATGCCTCGCCGCGGCTGCAGCTGGAGCGGATGCTGCTGGAGATGGAGGGATGAGCGAGCCGCTCGCGGCGCTGCTCGCCGAGGTGAAGGCCGGGAAGGTGCGGCCCCTCTATCTCTGCTGGGGCGAGGAGTTCCTCGTCCGGCGGGATGCGGAGGCCCTGGCGCACGCGCTCGTCCCCGACGCCGCGGTGGGCCTGAACTTCGCGGTGCTGGATACCGCGTCGCCGCGGGAGATCGCCGCCGAGCTCATGACCCTCCCGCTCTTCCCCGGTCGCAAGGCGGTCCTGGTGCGCGACCCCGAGTTCCTCGCTCCGAAGAAGGGCCGGGTGGACGCGCTGGGCAAGGTCCGGGAGGCCTGGAAGGCGGGGCGGAGGAAGGAGTCGGCGCGCCGGCTGCTGGCCCTGGTCGCCCGCGCGGGCTGGGGCCCGGCGGAGGTGGACCCGTCCGTGCCCGGCGCACCTCCGCCCGAGGCCTGGCGGGAGGAGCTGGGCATCACCCTGGGCGACGCCGACCTGGACTGGCTCAGGGAGATGGCGGCCTTCATCCGCGAGGAGGGGGTGACCGCCCCGGAGTCCGACGTCTCGCCGCTCCTCCAGGCGCTGGAGCGTGGCCTCCCGGACGGGCACGCGCTGATCCTCGCCGCCACCGACGTGGACGGCCGGCACCCGCTGCTGAAGCTCTCCCAGAAACAGGGCGCGGTGGTGGAGCGGAAGCTCGGGGGCGCCCGGCTCCGGGACCTGGACCTGAGCGGCGCCGCGAAGAGCTTCCTCGACGGCACCGGGAAGCGGCTCGGTCCCGGGGCGGAGGAGGCGCTGCGCGACCGGCTGGGCGGGCAGATGCGGCTGCTCCGCTCCGAGCTGGAGAAGCTGGTGGCCTACGTCGAGGGACCGGTCATCCGCCGCGAGGACGTGGAGGCGGTGGTGGCCCGGGTCCGCGAGGAGGAGTTCCTGGAGCTGTCGGACGCGCTCCAGAAGCGGGACCTCCCCGCGGCGCTCCGGTACGTGGACGAGGCGCTCGAGCACGGCGCCGCGCCGCTGATGATTCTCGGCGCCGTTGCCAGCCTGGTGCGCGGCCTCATCGAGTCGCACGAGCGCATGATCCAGCTCGGGCGCGGGCAGCCCCCGCGCAGCTTCGACGAGTTCAAGTCCCGCATCTTCCCCGGGGTGGAGCGCGAGGCGAGGCAGCACGGCCAGCGGGTGCCCCACCCCTGGGCGGCGTTCCTGGGGATGCAGGCGGCGGCACGCTACGGGCGCCCGGCGCTCCGCCGGGGGCTGCTCGCCTGCGCCGAAGCCGACGTGGCGCTCAAGTCCTCCGGGGCCGGGAAGCTGGTGCTCGAACGGCTGTTGTGGACGGTGTGTCCCCCGGGCCGAGGCCCGGCTTAACCTCCCGAGGTGGCTCCGGGTTCTGCCCCGTGTGCTCGCGCTGTCGATGACCCAGAGCGGACGACCACGGCAGGCGCCACAGTTGACGCTGGTCGGGCCGCGCGCGCCCAGCGACGAGGCCCTGGTCCGGGCCCACCTCGATGGAGACCGGGCAGCGTTCGGCGCCCTGGTGCAGCGACATCAGCGTCTGGTCCTGGCGCTGGTCCGCAGGTACGCGCGCACGCCCGAGGAGTCCGCGGACCTGGTCCAGCAGTCCTTCCTTCGCGCCTTCACCGCGGCGGGGCGGGTATTCCCTCGCATGCGCCTGTCCGAGGAGGGCGCCTTCCGGGCCTGGCTGCTGCGCGTGGCGGTGAACGTCGGCAAGAATCACGCTCGAGACGGCCGCCGCTGGCGTCTCGAGCCGGTGGAGTCGCTGGACCTCCGGGCCGCGGAGAGCTCCGGGATGACCGAGCGGCTCGAGGCGGAGCAGCACCGAAGGCTGGTCCGGGCCGCGCTGGACGCGCTCACCCGCCGGCAGCGAGAGGTGTTCGCGCTCCGGGTGGACGGCGAGCTGCCCTTCGCCGACGTGGCGCGGGTGCTGGGCATCACCGAGAACAACGCGAAGGTTCACTTCCATCACGCGGTCCGGAGGCTGCGGGAGCGTCTGGGCGGGGAGGTGGAGCGATGAGCGTGGAGTGCGAGAGGCTGGGCGCGCTGCTCTCCCAGCGCCGCCGGGGTGAGCTGTCCTCCGAGGACGCCCGCGAACTGGACGCCCACCTGGCAGGGTGCGCGCGCTGCCGGGACGAGGCGGCGGGACTCCAGGCGGTGCTCGCGGCGGTCGAGCTGCCGCCGGTGAGCATCCAGGAGCTGGAGGCGCTCCGGTCCCGCCGGATCGGCGAGGCGCCGCCCCCGGTGGCCCGGAGCAGCGCCTGGAGT
>DASROG010000029.1:0-10611 GCA_035646995.1 Myxococcaceae bacterium | reverse complement strand
GGAGGAGACGATCGTCCAGGCGGTGGCCTCGGTGGTGGCCCAGGGCTTCGCCCGCGGGAAGCGCCGGGTGCTGATCATCAAGGCCGAGGGCGTGGAGATTCCCTGCACCCGGCTGGTCCGCCGGGTGGAGGAGAGGCTTCCCGGGCTGGAGGTCCGGGCGGTGGTGCTGGGTCACCTCGTCCGCGGCGGGCATCCGAGCTTCCTCGACCGGCACGTCTCTGCCCGGCTGGCCTTCGGCGCGGTCGTGGCGCTGCTCGAGGGTGCGACGGACGAGATGGTGGCCTGGAACACCCCGCTTCCGGGAGGCATCGGCACCTCCGACGGCTCGGTGAAGCGGTTTCCGCTGGAGCGGGTCCTCCAGGAGACGGTGGCGCTGGAGGACGGGACGAGCCCGGTGATGACGCGACGGCTGCAGCTGCTGCAGCAGGTCGAGGGCGTGCTGCCGCTGTAGACCGGGGCCCGGAGGAGGCGCGCGTGGAGCGGAGTGGGGTGGAGGCGCTGTACCGGCTGGACGATGCGCTCTCGCCGGAGGAGCGCGCGGTGCGCGACGCGGTGGCCCGGGTGGTGGACGGCGAGGTGCTGCCGGTCATCGCCCGGCACTTCCGCGAGGGTACCTTCCCGGCGCAGCTGATTCCCCGGCTGGGGGAGCTGGGGGTCCTGGGAGCGAACCTCACCGGCCACGGCTGCGCCGGGGTGAGCAACGTGGCGTACGGGCTCGGGCTCCAAGAACTGGAGCGGGGAGATTCCGGTCTGCGGAGCTTCGCCTCGGTGCAGGGCTCGCTGGTGATGTACCCCATTCACGCCTGGGGCTCGGAGGAGCAGAAGCAGCGCTTCCTCCCGGCGATGGCCCGCGGGACCTGCATCGGCTGCTTCGGGCTGACCGAGCCGGAGGCGGGCTCGGACCCGGGCAGCCTGCGGACCCGGGCGGTGCGCGACGGGGACGGGTGGATCCTCGACGGGAGCAAGGCCTGGATCACCAACGGCACGGTCGCCGACGTGGCGGTGGTGTGGGCCAAGACCGACGACGGCGGGCCGGACTCCGTCCGTGGCTTCCTGGTGGAGAAGGGGATGACCGGCTTCGTCGCCCGGGAGATTCCCGGGAAGCTGTCGCTCCGGGCGTCCTGGACCGCCGAGCTTTCGTTCACCGAGGTGCGGGTCCCCGCTCGCAACGTGCTGCCAGGGGTGCAGGGCCTCCGGGGTCCGCTCGGCTGCCTCAACAACGCGCGGGCGGGAATCGCCTTCGCGGTGACCGGCGCGGCCATCGCCTGCTTCGAGGCGGCACAGGCGTACGCGGCTCAGCGGCGGCAGTTCGATCGGCCGATCGGCTCGTTCCAGCTCACGCAGGAGAAGCTGGCGGACATGCTGGAGCGCATCGTCCAGGCGCAGCTGCTGGGGTTGCGTCTCCTTCGGCTCAAGGACGAGGGGAGGGCGAGCCCGGTGATGGTCTCGCTCGCCAAGCGCGCGAACGTGCGCGCGGCGCTGGAGGTCGCGCGATCGGCGCGGACCATCCTCGGGGCGAACGGCATCACCGACGACTTCCCGCCGCTGCGCCACGCGCTCAACCTCGAGTCGGTGCTGACCTACGAGGGGACGCACGAGGTGCACACGCTCGTGCTGGGGAAGGCGATCACCGGGATCGATGCGTTCGGGTGAGCTCCGGTGGAGAAGATCTACCGTTTGCGGTGACCGCCCGGTCTGCTCGTTCATGGGGACCTGGTCCTCCTGGAGGCGCGGGCGTCATGCGGGGCCCTGAAAGCGTGCCGAGGGAGCCAACCCCGTGCACGCCAGCCCCGCGACGTCTGAGCTGCCGTTTCACACTTCCGACTGTACTGACACCGAAGACACCGAAGCGCGAGCGTCACGCCGTGCGCGCCCTCTCACTGATTGCCATCCTCGTCGCCGTCGTCCTCGGCTGTGCCCATCCAGGAGGAGCCCCCATGCCCACCTCGACCTTCTCCAATCCACCCGGCCTCTCCACGCCCCGCGGGTACAGCCACGTGGCCGACGTCCCTGCCGGACGAACCCTGTACGTCGCGGGACAGGTCGCCTTCGACGCCGAGGGCAAGGTCGTCGGCAAGGGGGACGTGCGCGCCCAGACCGAGCAGGTTTTCCGGAACCTCAAGACCGCGCTGGAGAGCGCCGGCGCCAGTCTGTCGGACGTGGTGAAGCTCAACTGGTACGTCCGCGATGCGTCCAAGCTGGCCATCTACCGGGAGGTGCGCGAGCAGTTCCTCGGCAGCGGCCCGCGTCCGGCCAGCACCCTGGTGGAGGTGAAGGGGCTCGTCAGCGACGAGCTGCTCATCGAGGTAGAGGCCATCGCCGCTCCCCACCGCTGAGCGACCTAGCGGAGCTCGCGTCTCGACTGCCGCGCCGAGTCCGCGAGCGGCTTCCCCGCGGCCACGAACGCCCGGGCGCACGGGATCGCACTTGCCGGGGTGTCGGCTCACTCGGCGTCGTGGAAGATGATCCCCAGCGTGTGCCGCTGACCGGCGCGCACCTCGCTCACCCCGTGGCGCATCCGCACCCGGTACACACCCCGGGTCCCCTGCACCGGCCGCTCGTTCACCGCGAACGCCACCGCGTCACCCTGGCGGAGCGGAACCACGTCCACCCGCGACTGCATCCGCGGTCGCTGCTGGGTGAGCACGAATTCCCCACCGGTGAAGTCCACCTCGGGCCGGCTCAGGAGCACCGCCACCTGGAAGGGGAAGACCAGCGCGCCATAGAGGTCCTGGTGGAGGCAGTTGAAGTCACCCGCACCGTAACGGAGCAGCAGCGGGGTGGGCCGGGTCTGTCCGCCTGCATGACACTGCTGGAGGTACTTCTCGAGTCGATCCGGGTAGCGCCCCGGCCTTCCGAGCGCCTCCCCCCAGCGGTTGGCCACCGGGACCAGCGCCTCGTACAGGGACTGCCGGAGCTCGAGCACGCGCCCGGGCAGTGGGTGGCCGAAGTATTGGTATTCGCCCCGGCCGAAGCCGTGCTTCGCCATCACCACCTTCGAGCGGAACCGAGCGGGGTCGTCGTAGAGCGCCGCGATGGTCGTGCACTCACGGGCTCCCAGCAGACCGGGAATCACTCCGTGCCCGATCGCCTCCAGCGCCGCTGTCCAGTCGTTCTCCGCCATGCGCATCGACCTGTCACCACCCCCGCGGCGAGGCACCCTGGATCCTGCGTTCGATGTCGAGTCATCGCGAAGGTCGGGGCAGCGCTGCGGCAACCTGGTCTCCTGGAAGTCGCGCGTGGTGGCCGGAAGCAACAACTCGAACCGGCAGTATGAATCGCGGCGACGCAACTGGCTGACTCGTCGGGTGTCCGCTCCCGGTGCGAGTTGTGGCTATTGCCTCTGATCCTCGGCGGTGCTGGGCTCCGCCGAGGCTGCCCTGTCCGCGGCATCGGCGGCCTCCTCGGCGCGCTGCTCCTCGCTCTCCGGCGCCTCGGCCGCGGCCCGCTCCTCGGGTGTCTCCGCCGCCTCGGCCGCCGCACGCACCTGGACTTCCTCGTCGGTGAGGAAGCCCACCGGCGAGCCCGGCGCGTTGAGGAAACGCACCGCCTTCGGGAACTCCCTCACCAGCGCGAGCGCGAGCTCCGCCGGAACGAGCGCGTGCTCGAGCTGCGCCGGGTCCGGTCGCTCCACCACCGCCAGCCGCCCGTGCTCGAGGGCCTCGGCCTGCGCATCCGACAGCTCGAGCCGGCGAAGACGGTTCTTCCGGGTCACGAAGTAGAAGTTCCGCCCGCCCCGTTCCACCGGGACCTGAGCGGCGAGCACCCGCTCCCGCAGCTGCCGGTCGCGCTCCAGCTGGCGCTTCGCCTCCAGGCGCTGCGAGGCCTTGCTGCCAGCCAGCGGCGGGAGCTTGGGGATGCCGGCGAGCGGCTGCAGGCGGGCCACCATCCAGGGCCCACTCGTCTTCGGTGGTGGCGCGGGGCGCTCGACCCGCTCGGGCTGGCGCTCGGGTCGCGGCGCCGGCTCGGCCGACTTCTCGGCCTCCTCGGCCTCCTCGGCCTGCTCGGCCGTGACCAGGCCGGCCCTGAGAAGCTTGTCGCGGAGGTTCTGCACGTGCGGGGAGGCTTCTCACCACACCCCGGGTCCCGGACGAAAGTCCCGTGCTAGGGTCCGTCCGGTTCCGTGCTGCACTCTCCTCGTCTCCTCACCGCCGGGCTGGCGCTGCTCGTTGCCTGCTCCGATCCCGTCAACCGCGCAGCCAAGGAGCGCATCTTCTCGCCCGAGGCCCCGCCCCCGGTGGTCGCCTCGGCAAAGGAGAAGCTCGACCCCCAGAAGCTGGCCTCCGACCAGAAGCTCGCGCGCCGGGTGGTGGACATGGGGCCGGCCGAGGTGACCGAGCGACTCGGCCCGCACCGGTTGAGCGCCGAGGTCTCGTTCACCTGGACCGCGGGGAAGGACACGGTGAAGCTCACCGAGACCCGCCTCCTCGAGGCGGCCGCGGGCGGCGTCGCCGGCGACTTCCACGCCCGCCTCGAGAACAGCCGCGACCAGGGCCTGGAGGTCGTCCGTGCCCGTGGCCAGGTGTTCGCCCGGAGCAAGTACGGCAAGTACCGTCTCCGTCTCCGCGACCGCGGCATGGCCGAGCGCACCCGCGACGAGACCGCCGGCGCGCTCCGGGAGCTGGACGGTCTCTTCCAGGGCCGGCTGGAGCTCGCGCTCGAGGGGCCCACCTCGGTCGAGGGCCGCCCGGCAGTCCGCTACACCGTCCGCCTCGCGGACGCGGCCGCCGCGGGGAAGCCTGCCAGGGGAGAGACGCCGCCGTCCGTCGCCTACGCCCGCGGGGGGCTCGACGAGGACAGTGGGCGCCGGCAGCGCTTCATGGATCAACGGCAGCCGAGGAAGCTCTCGGGCGAGGTGGTGGTGGACGCCGCCACCGCCGTCGTGCTCCGCGCGCACCTCGACGGAACGCTCGCGGTGCCGGGTGACAAAGGCGTCGCCCCGGCCCAGCTGCAGATCACGCTCGACGAGCGCATCAAGGACGTGGGCAAGCCCATCACCATCCAGGCCCCGGAAGGCCACCTCCCCGATGCCGACAAGCCGGAAGGCATCGCCGACGCCCTGGACCGCTTCGGGATCCAGCGGAAGGCGGGAGCGGACGCCGGCGTGGACACCGAGGCCGACGAGGACACCTCCGGATAGGCCTGGTCCGGCTGGGCTTTTTGGCCTCCTCGACCGCTCCTGCTCGAAAAATTGATCTCCGCCGACCGGCCCGTAAGGTGTCGGAAGGCCGCGGTTTCTGGAGCGGCCCCTCTGGACGCCCGTTCAGAGGTAGGACCCGTGACGAGGGAGCACATGGAGCGCACGCCCAAGAAGAAGGCCGGAGCCGTCCTCGAGGCGCTGCGCACCCGCCACCAGGTCCTGAGCCCGCAGGAGGAGCGCGCCGTCCGGATGGTGCACGGCCTGGGGGTCCGCACCGATGCCCCGCTGGCGCGTCTCGCCGCCGAGGGCACCGAGCTGGCCGACGAGCTGCTCCTCCTCGAGGTGCAGCTGGCGCGGCAGGCGCGCGCCCGCGTGCCGCGGATGCCCTCTCCGGCGAAGTCGAAGATCGTCCGCGCCCTCCGCGGCCGACGCTGAGCCCGGACGCTGGCGCGCACCTGCGCGCTTCCTCGGGCGTCCCCCTCAGGCGCCCAGCGCGCCGACGAGCTCCGCGGCGAGGCGCCCGAGCCCGAGCTGCGTCCCGCACAGCGCCGGCGCCATCTGCTCCGGCGTCTCCGGCGCGCCCTGGCTCCAGATGGCGACCAGCCACCGCGCTGCCAAGGGGTTCCGCAGCTCGTCCGCGTCGAACCGGCGGTCGGCCTCCGCCCAGAGGCAGCTCGCCAGCGCCGCGGCCCGGAGCCGCTGCTGGGTGAGGTCCAGGTCCGCCACCCGGCCCAGCACCCGGCCCCGTCCCACCCGGACGTGGAGCGCGGCGGAGACCGCGTCCGCTGCCTCCTCCAGCCGCTGGAGCGTCGGACCTGCGGTGGCCAGGGTCTTCAGCGAAGGCTGCAGTGCTGCCTCGGCTCGCAGGGCTCCCACCGCCAGCAGCGCCTGCATGCGGGCCACCTCGCGCGCCGTGGCTCTCCCCAGCCCGAGGGCCTGGTGCAGCCACCGCTCGTGCCAGAGCAGGCCGCGCACGAGCCAGCCCGAGGCGGCCGTCACCGCTCGATCCCCCATCCAGCGGTGCTCCATCGGAGCCTCCGACTCCACCGAGGCGAGGTGGAGGGCGCAGCCGGTCCAGAAGAACCGCCGCGGAGTCTCGGCGTGGTCCGTCGTTCCGGGGAGCAGGAGCTCGATGTGCTCCGGGACATCCACCGGGATCGCGCTCGCGGCCGGCGCGGGCACCGTCCGGGCACGGAGGTGCCTTCCGCGCTCGTCCGCGTCCGGGAGCCGAGCCGCCCAGGACTGCAGCGCCTCCCCCGCCCCCTCCAGCGCCTCCCGGTAACCCGGCAGCGCGCGCACCCGCTCGAGGTCGGCGATCGTCGCATCCCCTCGCGGCAGCGGCAGCAGTCGGGGCGCCACCCTTCCCAGTGCCCACCCGAGGACGTCGCGGTACGCGTCCTCCGTCGTCCGGAGGAAGCCCTCGAGGTCCAGCAGCGGCGAGGCCGGGTCACGGCGGGCGTCGAGCAGCACCGGGAGACTGCTGGCCCCCAGTGCGCTCGCTCCGTCCCCCAGCTCCGCCTGGAGCCGCTGGGCCTTCGGCAGGAGCGACTCCCAGGCGCGATTCACTGCCGCCTCCCGCTGCAGCCGCCCGGGCCGCTCTGGGATCCGCGCGAGCCCCACCTCGGCCTCGGCGAGCGGAGCCTCCAGCCCGCTCTCCGGCGCCGTCCGCCAGCGGGACGCCTCCAGCGCCGTCCGCCCCTCGCGCGCAGCCGCCTCGAGCGAGGCGTCCTCCAGGAACCGGGCGAGGATTCTCAGGCGGGGCAGCTCGTGCTCCGGCACCCGGGCCGAGGTGAGGAGGGCGCGCACCGCCCGGGCGGTCTCCGGCGAGACCACCTCGGGGTGGGCCGCGTCGACCGCCGCGAGCTGCGCTGCACCCGGAGCCGCGCGGGCCCGGGCTCGGCCCACCTCCTCCAGCCACGCCTCGGCGTCGGCACGGAGCGCATTCAGTGATGCCATGACCGGGTCTCGATCCCCTAGCCATCCTCGAGGAGGTCGGCCGCGGTCAGCTCCGGCGCGGGCCGTCCGTCCTCGTACGCCAGGAGACCCAGCGCATCGTATCGCGGACGGATCCGATTCGAGAGCAGCCCGATCGATCTGAGATTCGGGATGATCCGCTTGAACATCGTCTGACGGAACGAGCCCATCAGCTTGCTCTCCACCGACAGCCGTTCCCACTCCGAGCGCCGGAAAGCGTGCGCCCAGTGCTCCTCGTAGAACTCCCAGGCCAGGAACCGGTTGCGGAGCAGGAGCGAGACCTCGAAGGCCCAGTCCTCCCGCTCCCGCTGCTCGCGCTCGGTGAGCCCGCGGAAGCATTCCTGAAGTGCGAGGACGCCGAAGTGCACGTGTCGGGCCTCGTCGGTGATCACGTAGGTCAGCAGCTGCCGCAACAGCGGCTCGCCGGTGATCTGGCGGAAGGTGCCGAACGCGCCCAGTGCAAGCCCCTCGATCATGATCTGCATCCCGAGGAACTTCATGTCCCAGCGGGAGTCGGTCATCAGCGCATCGACGATGGTGTAGAGGTTGTCGTTGATCTCGTAGAGCTTCTCGAGCTTCCGGGTGAGATAGCCGTGGAACACCTCGACGTGGCGCCCCTCGTCCGCCACCTGGCTGCTGCCGTAGAGCTTGGCGTCCATCCAGGGCACCGCCTCGGTCACCTGGCACGCCGCGAACAGAGCTCCCTGCTCGCCGTGGAGGGACTGGCTCAGCAGCCAGGCCAACAGGTCGTGCCGCTGCTTCATCCGCTCCGGGCCGCTCAGCGTGCGCCAGGCCGCGGTGGTGGAGATCGGATGAAAGTCCTCGGGGATGAGCGGGTGCTCGGGGTCGAGTGGATCGACGGAGGTGGACCAGTCGAGATCGGTCGCAGCATTCCACTGCGAGCTCTTCGCCGCCTCGTAGAGGCGGGCGAGCCGCGGGCGGTCGCGCAGGTAGCCCCAGTCGAAGATGGCCCGGTGACCGGACGGCATCGCGGTGCTCTGTGCGCCGCGGGCCTCCTGCATGATCAACCCGCGATATGCGGGCCCGAGCAGCGAGGCGAGCACCTTGAGGTTGCCGCTCGCCGAGGCCTCCCGGAGCACGGGGCCCGATCGCCCGAGGTTCTGCACCGCCCTGGCCAGCGTGGTCATCGCGGCGGACGCTGCCAGGAGCGCGATTCCGCGGTCAAGCCGAGCGCGGCAGGGATGCGCGCGTGAGGCGCCGGGCGTTCCGCTCCGGAGACCCGGGCGTGCTCGCCGAGGTGGTGGCCCGGGGGCTAGGCTGCTCGCGCGAGGACGCGAGCACCCTGGTGAGGCGGGGGGCAGTGTACCTGCGCGGACGCCGGCAGCGCGACGCGACCCTGGCGGTCGCAGCCGGCACCGAGGTGCTGGTGGTGCTCGAGGAGGGAGGCCGGAGCTCCACCGCGCCGCAAACCTCGCCCGAGCCGCTCCGGGTGCTGCACGAGGACGCCGAGGTGCTCGCGGTGGACAAGCCGGCGGGCCTCCCCGCGCAGCCCACGCCCGGAGGCCTCAGGAGCCTCCTCCTCCTCGCCTCGGATCACCTCGGCCGCGAGGCCGGGCTGGTGCACCGGCTGGACCGCGACACCAGCGGGGTCATGGTGTTCGGCAAGTCGCCCGCGGCGACGTCCGCGCTGGCCGCCAGCTTCCGGACCGGCGCCGCCCGGAAGCAGTACCTCGCGGTCACCGCGGCCGGGCTCCCGGACGCCGGAACCTGCACGCTGCGGCTGGCCCGCGACCGCACCCGACCGGGCCGGTGGGTGGCGCGGCCGCGCGAAGGGCTCGCGGCCGAGACGCGCTTCCGCCGGCTCGCAGCCACCGCGGAGCTGGCGCTGGCCGGGGTCTGGCCGCGCACCGGGCGCACGCACCAGATCCGGGCCCACCTCGCCGCGCTCGGAGCGCCCATCGCCGGCGACCGGCTCTACGGCGGCCCGATGAAGCTTCAGGGGAAGGACATCGGGCGCTCGCTGCTCCACGCCCACGTTCTGGTGTTGCCGCACCCGCGGACCGGGACCCCGCTCCGGCTGTGCGCGCCGCTGCCGGAGGACATCGCGCCCTGGTTCACCGCGCTGGAGACGGTCCCGCCGGAGGGCGCGCCCGAGCTGCTCACTGCACCTGGATCCGCAGACCCCCGACGATGAGGTCACCCGCGCCGGCCAGCCCGTGCCGCCAGCCGAGGTCCAGCCCGGCGTTGTCGAAGACGAACCCCACTCCTGCGGTGACGAAGTTCTGCTGCACCGGCTCGCGCCACTCCCAGCCACCGCGGAGCGCGAAGCTCCGCCCGAGGAAGACCTCGAGCCCGGTGTTCCAGGTGGGATGGAGGGGCCCCCGGCCGAGATCGCTCCGCACCTCGGTCGCGAGCCGTACCGGGCCCAGCAGCAGCCCGAAGCCCACCTCGAAGCTGCGGGCCAGCTCGGGATGGCGGGTGTCGATGAGGTTGTAGGCGGCGAAGCCCAGCGTGAGCTGGGGGATGATCAGGATGGAGACGCCGAGGTTCAGGCTCGCGGCGTTGATCTTCGGCGTGCTCTGGATGAGCCAGCGCCCCCCGATCCCGAACGCGACCCGATCTCCCACCCGAGTCGCGAGCGACAGCGAGTGGGCCCACTGCCCGACGTTGCCCGCTCCGTAATCGTTGGAGATGTAGTGGATGCTGTAGGCGCCCGAGAGCTCGGGGTTGGTGCTGTCGCGCGCCCAGCCGGCCGCGTACCAGCCCTTCGCCTTCCAGTCGTACCCGCCGGCGAACTCCAGCTGGAAGGCCTGGAACAGGGCCATCGCCGCCGGGTTGCCGTCCGCGGAGTTGGCCCCGATGCCCAGCTCGCGGAAGGTGCCACCCATGCCCACCTCACGCGCCCCGCGGGCGGTGTCGAAGTCGATGGGGGCGGGGGCGGCGAGCAGCGGGCGCGCGAGAAACAGCGAGGCCAGGACGAGGAGACGGTTCATTCGCGCCACGGAGGGTATGCGCTCAGGGCAACAACACCGTCGAGCCGGTCGTCTTCCGTGCCTCGAGGTCCCGGTGTGCTCGCGCCGCCTCGCGAAGCGAATAGCGCTGGTTCACGTGGATGGTCAGCACCCGCCTGGCGATGAGGTCGAAGAGCTCGCGGGCTCCGGCGAGCAAGTCCTCGCGCTTCGCGGTGTAGGTGCCCAGGGTGGGGCGGGTCACGTAGAGCGAGCCCCCGGCCGCGAGCCGCTGCAGGTCGAAGGGTGGGACCGGCCCGCTGGAGGCGCCGAAGAGCGCCATGAGCCCGAAGGGCGCGAGGCACTCCAGCGACACGTCGAAGGTGTCCTTGCCGATCGAGTCGTACACCACCGGGACCTTCGCCCCCCCGGTGAGCTCCTTCACCTTCGCCGGGAGCTCGCGCCGGTTGCTCGCATCGATGACCAGGGGGTGGGTGCAGCCCGCCTCGCGCGCGGCCTCGGCCTTCGCCTGGCTCCCCACGGTTCCGATGGTGGTCGCGCCGAGGTGCCGGAGCCACTGGCAGAGGA
>DASROG010000028.1:0-10827 GCA_035646995.1 Myxococcaceae bacterium | reverse complement strand
CCCACGGTGGCGAGGGCCAGGGTCAGCGAGTGGGCGACGGTGAAGGCGGTGACGATGCCGACCAGCTGCCGGAAGGTCCCGCCCAGGAGGAGGACGCCGAGCAGGAAGGCGATGTGATCCGCGCCCTGGAAGATGTGCTCGTCGCCGAGGCGGAGGAACCGACCTGCTCCCGCCCACGCCCCCGGCTGCGCCTCGACCTCCAGCACCGGGGCGCTCGCCCGGGCCGTGCGCTGCACGGTGGCGCCCAGAGACCTCACCAGTGCCACGTGAAGGTGGCCCTCCGGCAGCCGGATCAGGAAGCCGAGCACCATCCGGAGCCGGCCGGGAGGCCGGGGGCAGTCCCACCGCGCCGTGACCGCCACGCCGTCCTCCTGGACCGGAGCAACCGACGAGCTGGCGAGCGCGCAGGGGACTCCCTCGGAGGAGACCTGCACCGTGGGGGCGATCTCCTCCGGGGGGAGCGCGTCGAGCTCCGCCCGGGCGAACTGGAGCACCGCCTGGATCCCGTGGCCATCGATGGTGATGTCGCCCGTCGACAGGCGGAGCGCGTGCGCACGGGCGACCCCGGCGAGCACGGACAGGAGCGCGAGGACGAGGAGCCGGGATGTGCCCATGAGCCGGCCCACCCTATCGGGCGCAGCCCGCCGGCCGCGCGGAGATCCTGGCTCGAATCCGGTCGGCGGCCTCGCCCGTACATCGGGAAGTCGGGCCGGCAGAACCGCGGGCGGCACGCCAGCAGGCGTACGCAGCCGTTCCTGCCGGCCGTTCCACGCATCCCGCGAGGGACCGATGTCGAGATCCGTCCTGGCGAACCTCCGGCTCGCGCTGCTGCTCCTCTCCACCTCGGCGGGAGCCGAGCCCGCGGTCCACCCGCTTGCAGGCGCCGAGGCCGTCATAGACGGCCAGGCGTACGCCACCCTGCGGTCCGTCATGCCCGAGGTCCTCACCCGGCTCGACGCGAGCAACCCTCGGCCCTTCGTCGACCTGCGGCATCCCGGCAAACGGGGAACCGGCCCGGGCCTGGCAGACGGCTCGCTGCAATCCGCCGGGGACTCGTCCGAGCAAGGGAACATGATGGACCCCGAGCTCCTGACCGTGGTTACCCGCCTCGGCGGGTGGGACCTGTACCTCGCGATCGGCGGAGAGCTTCTCCGGACCAATCCCCGAGCAGGACTGCCCCGCGACGGCGCCGCCGCGACACCGAGGCTCTGGGGCACGGAGGTGGGCACCCGGTTGTCGCTGCTCGACGACCAGCTGGCTCTCTCGGCGGTGTTCCGATTCGTCCAGCTGGGGAGCGACCCGGTGCCGGTGCTCGACCAGGGCATCACCGAGCGCTCCGACGCCCCGGATCCCTACGGCCTCGATCTCGACGTGCGGCTCCGCATCCTTCCGTGGATGTGGGCCGTCACTGGAATTTCCTTCACGCCGGGCAACCCGGTCGAGTTCCGCGGGGGGCTGGCACTCGACTTCTGAGCCGGCGGCTCAGGTGTCCTCGGCCGGAAGCTCGCCCCCGGCGACCAGCCCGAGCAGCACCAGGACCGCGCCGACGATGCGCTCGTTCCAGGCGGTGAGCCCGCTTTCGTGCGGAAGGACGAAGCTCACGAAAACGAGCACCGCGCCGAGCACCGTGATCGCCCAGTGTTGCCGCGCATGGCGGAGGGCTATCACCGACGCCCCGATCACGAGCAGGCCGAGGATCCAGTCCAGGCTCCGCCAGACGGTTCCCTCGTGCCAGACGACCGAGGACATGAAGAACCAGGCCCCGACGATGGCCGCCGCATAGTGCGCCCACAGCCCGGGGTCGAACGCGCTCAGATCGCGCTTGGTGGTCGCCATCGCCGTGACCTCCCTGAGGAGTCACCCCATGGTGCGCCCGGCGCCGGACCGGAACAAGGCCCGACGCACACCGCGTGCGGGTCAGTCCTTTGGTCCGGCAGGCTTGAGCCGGCGCTCCCGCGCCTTGACCGCCGCGACGGTCTCGGTGTGGCCCTCGTCCCGGAGCTTCCGGAACTCGTCCTGAAACCCCTTCAGCTCGTCCTCCGAGGCGTCCTCCAGGGCGGCGAAGGTGTTCCGGGCCTCGTGGGTGCTGCGGATGAGCTCGTCCAGCTTGAGGTGCAGCGCGGTCGCGTCCCGGTTCTGGGTGGCCTGGATCAGGAACACCATCAGGAAGGTCACCACCGTGGTCCCGGTGTTGATGACCAGCTGCCACGAGTCGCTGAAGTGGAAGATCGGCCCGGTCACCGCCCAGACCAGGACCACCAGCACCGCGACCACGAAGGCCGCCGGGGTTCCCATCGCGTGGGAGGCCGTGTTCGCGAAGCGACGAAATCCACCCTCCATCCGCGGGAAGCTAGGCACCAGGCCCGGTCCGGGGGAGCGGTGTGCCCCTGGCGAAGGGACTTGACCCACGGCCCGGGCACGAGAACGCTCGCGCGGTCCGTGAAATCCCGCCTTCTCGCGCTGGTGCTGGTGCTCCTGGCTTGCAGGACCGCGCTGGGCGCGGGCCCGGAGGACAAGCCGGCAAGCCCGAAACCGGGGGTGGTCCGCATCCGGGAGCGCGCGGCCCTCGAGCTCCGGGTGCCGCGGGGGGCGCGGTCTCCCGAGGCCCGTGCCCGGGACGCCACCGAGACGCTGGCCCACGTGCTCGAGCTTCCCGGACCGGACGTGGTGCGCACCGAGGGGCGGGAAGACGGAACGACGTTGCTGGTGGGCGAGACGCCCGTCCTCGAGCTGGGCGCCGAGGACGCGCGCGCGAGCGGCGCGAGCGACCTCACGCTGTATGTCGCGGCGGCTGCGCAGCGCCTGGACGCGGCGCTGAAGGCGGAGCGGCGGCGGCTACAGATCCAGGACGCCGTCTTCTCCATCTCGCTCGCGGTGTTCATCACCCTGCTCGCCTTCCTGGCGCTGCGCCTGCTGGGCCGGCTCGGGCGACAGCTCCAGGAGAGCCTGCTGGCGGATCGCGAGCGGGTCCCGGCACTCCGGTGGGGAAACGTGGAGGTCGCGAGCCGCCGGGTGGTGCGCGGCGCGCTGCGGCTCGGCCTGCGGGTGGGGACCCGGGTCCTGCAGGTCGTCGTCCTCTACGTGTGGGTGCTGTTCGTCCTCTCGCTCTTCGCCCCAACCCGCGAGTACGGCGCCCGGCTGACCGGCTCGGTGCTCCGTCCAGCGGGGGAGATGCTCGGGCGTGCCGGCGCCGCGCTCCCGATGCTGCTCGTGGCGGGGCTGCTCGGCCTTGCGGTGGCGCTGGTGGTCCGGACCCTGCGGCTCTTCTTCGAGAGCATCGCCCGCGGGGAGACGAAGGTCCGGTGGATCGCCGCCGACCTGGCAATACCGGTGGGCGTGCTCCTCCGAGGAGCGATCGTCGTCCTCGCAGTTCTCTTCGCCGCCCCGCTGATCACCGACGAGGACACCGGCGCCCTCTCCAGGGTGGGGACGGCGGTGCTCCTCGCGCTCGCCCTCGCCGCCCTCCCGCTGCTGGCCTCGGTCGCGGTGGGGCTCCCCACGGTGCTCGGGCGCACGGTGCGGCCAGGCGAGGTGGTGGAGCTCGGCGGGCGGCGCGGCCTGGTCCGGGCGGTCAGCCTTCTCGAGGTGCAGCTCGAGGACCCCGACGGCGCCGAGCTGCGCATCCCCCACCTGGTGGCCTTCCTCCACCCGACCCGGGCGCTGGGCGCCCCGCCGCGGCGGGTCCTGGAGGTGGTGGTGGGAAGCGCGGAGGACCAGGCCCGGGTCGAGTCCGTGCTGCTCGAGGCCGCCGGCTCGCACGCCTCCGGGGCTCGGGCCGAGCTGATCTCGCTGGATGCGCGCGGTGCGCGCTGGAGGGTCTCCGGCATCCATCCCGACCTGGGGCAGCGCGTGGCCACCGCACTCCGCGACGCGCGCATCCCCCTGGGACTGCCTGCACCGGAGACGCCTTCGTGAACGCGCTCTGGGCGCTGATGGGTCTCATCGCCGCGGCCTTCGTGGGCAGCGTGCTGGTGGCGCGTCGCGGCCAGTCGCGGCACGGCCTGGCGTCCGGGTCCGGGCCGGTCCTGGCCGGATTCCTGCTCGGACCGACGGCGCTCGGCCTGGTGACCCCCGGGCTGCTCGAGGTGTTCACCCCGCTGGCGCAGGTGGGGCTGGGCTGGCTCGCGCTGATCATGGGCCTGGACTACGGGTGGCTGGACCGGCGTCGGATCCCGGTCGCCCGGCGGGTGGGGGGAACGCTGACGGGGCTCCTGACCATGACGGTGGTGACCGCGGCGACCTTCGCCCTGCTCCGGCGGCTGCAGCCCTCCGGGCTCATCTGGTGGCAGGACACGACGAGCTGGATCCTCGCCGGCGGCATCGGAGCGGCCTGCGCCGAGACCACCCAGCACGCGGTGCGCTGGGTGGCGGACCGGGTGAAGGCGAGCGGTCCGGTGACCCAGCTGCTGATGGACCTCGCCGACGCGGACGATCTCGGCCCGCTGCTCCTCTGCGGTGCGCTGTTCACCCTGCAGCCTCCGGCGGACCTGCGGTGGGCGACGCATCCCGGGGTGCTCTGGGCCGGGCAGATCGGCCTCGGGGTGACGATCGGGCTGCTGACCGCGCTGCTGGTCTCGCGTCGGTTTCGCTCGCAGTCGCTGTGGGGCGTGCTGTTCGGAACCTCGATGGTGGCCATCGGCCTGGCGGTCCGCGCCGACCTGTCGGTCCTCACGGTGAGCTTCTGCATGGGCCTCGGGCTCGGCGCGGTCTCCCGCCACCGCGAGGCCATCCGCGCCGCGGTGCTCCCGGCGGAGGTCCCGCTCCGGCTGCCGGCCCTGCTCCTCGCCGGGGCGTGGATCGACGTCGGTCGGGTTCCGTTCCTCGCCTGGGTGATTCCGACGGTGCTCGGGGCCCGGGTTCTGGCCAAGGCCCTGGTGGCAGGTTGCGCCGCGCTGGTGTGCCCCCCGCTCCGCCCCGCCGGAGCGGCCCTGGTGCCGGGGCTGCTGGCCTGCGGGCCGACCAGCATGAGCATCGGCCTGGCGTTCGCCCTCCGCTTCCCAGGGCGGATCGGCGACACGGTGCTGCTGTCGGCCGCCGCGGCGACCCTGCTCGGCGAGCTGGTCGCCCCGTCGGGACTCAGGGCAGCCCTCCGGCGGGTGGGCGAGGCGAGCGGCGAGCCAGGGCGGCACCCGGTGGTGGAGGCGGCGGCATGAGCGCCACCGGCGAGCACCGGAAGGCGAATCGCGGGGTGGAGCTGCTCCTCCTCGGGGTCCTGGTGGGGCTGATGGTGCTCGCCTCGCAGGTCACCTCCGAGGGGGGACGGAGCCACGCCCTGGCTACCCTGGGCTTCCTCCTGCTCGCCGGCACGGTGGTGGCAAACGTGCTCGAGCGAATCGGCGTCCCGCACCTCACCGCCTACCTCCTCACCGGGATGGCCGCCGGTCCGTACGCGCTGCACCTGGTGGACCACCAGACGGTGGAGGACCTGTCGCCCATCAACGCGCTGGCTCTCTCGCTCATCGCGCTGGCCGGCGGCGCCGAGCTCCGGGTGTCGATGCTCCGCTCCACGGCGCGCTCGCTCCTCTGGGCAGCCCTGTTCCAGAACGTCCTGGTGATGATCGCGATGGCCGTGGCGTTCTTCGCCCTCCGGCACTTCCTTCCCTTCGCCGCGGCGATGCCGCTGACGGTCGTGCTCGGCGTCTCCCTGCTCTGGGGAGTGATGGCCATCACCCGGAGCCCGGCGGCGACGCTGGCGGTGCTCTCGCAGACCCGGGCCAAGGGACGGCTGTCGAGCTTCACCCTCGCCTTCGTCATGACCTCCGACGTCGTGGTCGTGGTGCTCCTCGCGATGGTGCTCACCCTGGCCCGGCCGCTCATCGAGCCCGGAACGCCGCTGTCGCTCCGCTCGTTCCGCGAGCTCGGTCACGAGGTGTTGGGCAGCGTGGCCCTGGGCTCGACCCTGGGCCTGCTGCTGGCGGCGTACCTCCGCTTCGTCGGCCGGCAGCTGGTGCTGGTGTTCGTCGCCCTGGGCCTGGTGATGACCCAGGTGCTGGACTACCTGCGGTTCGACTGGCTCCTCATCTTCATCACCGCCGGGTTCGTGGTGCAGAACCTCTCTGCGCAGGGGGACAAGTTCCTCGAGGAGATCGAGCGCCTGGGGGAGATCGTCTACGTCATCTTCTTCGCCACCGCCGGGGCGCACCTGGATCTGCCCCTGCTCGGCCAGCTCTGGCCGATGGCGCTCGCCCTGGCGCTGGCGCGGGCCGGGTTCACCTGGGGCGCGGGCCGGCTCGCCAGCCGGGTCGCGGACGATCCGCCGGCGCTGCGCCGCTGGGCGTGGTCCGGCCTCGTCTCGCAGGCAGGCCTGGCGCTGGGCATCGCGGCGCGCATCCAGAACGAGCACCCGGGATTCGGGGCTGCCTTCGCGGCCATGGCGGTGGCCACGGTGGCCCTGAACGAGATGATCGGCCCGGTGCTGTTCAAGCTCGCGCTCGACCGGAGCGGGGAAACCGCCAGTCACGGCGACATCGAGGAGAGCGCTCCGGCGCCGGCGGTCGAGCGGGCCCGCTAGCGACGGTCTCCTCGGCCGGCCGCGGTGCTACCGCGGGCTGAACGCCTCCCGCGCGGCGGCCAGGAAATCGGTGTCGGTCACGATGCCCATCAGATGCCCGTCGGTCCCGAGCACCGGGAGCGAGCCGAAGCGGTTCTCCAGGAGCAGCTCGATCGCCTCGTGGACCGGCGTGTCCGGGGTGACGGTCACCGGATTGCGGGTCATGGTCTCCCCCACGCGGACCGACTTCTTTCCCCGCGCGAGGGCCAGGAGCACGTCTCCCGCGGAGAGGATGCCCACCAGGTTCTGCTTCGGATCGACCACCGGGATGTGACGGATCGCCCCGAGCTTCATCTGGGCGTCGGCGATGCCGATGGTGTCGCTGTCGCGCACGACGATCAGCGCGGTGGACATCAGATCTCCGACGGTCGCGACGCGAGACATGGCGGGCACCTCCTGCTCGCGGACGACTCTACTCCCCCGACCGGCAAGGTGGAGGCCGCCCGGGGAGCCCCGCTCGCTGCACGAGGCGAGCCCGCAATTCCTGCGCCGTCGTAGCCTGCGCGGATGCTCGCTCCCCTTCTCACGGTGTCCGCGATCGCCCTGGCGGCCGGGCCCGATCCCCTCGCCGGACCTCGCGCGGAGGCCCAGGCCCTGGTCCTCATCCAGCAGACCCTCCAGTGGTACACCGCCACCGTCGGCGAGACGAGCATCCAGGCCGAGACCTATCTGGGGCACGACCGGCTCTTCTCCAGGGACACCATCGCCCGGGTGCGGAAGGCCGCGAAGGAGCCGGGGATCTCCGCGGACGAGCGACGGGCCCGCGAATACCTCCAGGCCTACCTCGCCGGCGAGTTTCTCGCCCAGTCGACGGCGAAGTACGACGACCGCGCGCAGAACGCCGCGCTTCAGGCGACGGTGCGGCTGCCCTGGCTCAAGGAGCCGGTGCCCTACAAGCAGCTGGACCTGCTGGTCGCGGAGGAGAAGGACGCCGGCCGCCGCGCGGAGATCGAGAAGGCGCGGGCCGAGATCCAGCGGACGGTGCTCAACCCCATCCTGGCGGAGAAGGAGGCCACCGCGCAGCGCCTGGCCCGCGAGCTGGGCTATCGCTCCTACGTGGAGCTCTCCGAGGAGAGCCGCCGGGCGCAGCTCCGACCCTTCATGGTGGAGGGCAAGCGTTTCCTGGATGCGACCGACGGGATCTTCCGCGAGCTCCTTCAGGAGATCAGCCCGCGCGAGCTGGGCATCCCCGCCTCGCAGCTCCGCCGGAGCGACTTCAACCGTCTGTTCAAGGGTGCGCGGCACGAGCGCTACTTCCCCGCGGACATCGCCGTGCCCTCGTTCCGCTCGTTCCTGGGTGGGATGGGAATCGACTTCAAGACCGTTGCCGGCACCGAGGTCCGGGTGGACGACGCGGTGAACCCGCTGAAGGAGCCGCGCGCGGCCTGCTGGGGCATCCGGGTGCCCTCGGACGTGCGGATCAACGTCAAGCCCATCCCTGGCCTCGACAGCCTGGGGGTGTTCTTCCACGAGGGCGGCCACGCGGTGATGTTCGCCAACACCACCACCAAGGTCTGGGAGTTCCAGCAGCTCGGGCCTGGCGCGCTCACCGAGGGGCTGGGCGAGGTGTTCCGCTACGCCTGGGCCGACCCGGTGTGGCTGCGCCGCTACCGGAGCTTCGTCCAGGCCCACAACGCCGAGGCGAAGCGGAACGACCCGCTGATGAGCGACCAGGACATCCGGGAGCTCGCTAGGCTGCAGCTGCTCTACCAGCTCTACTACCTGCGCCGGTACGCGTACGCGAAGCTGGTCTACGAGTCGGTCCTGCACGGCGGCTCGCCCTCGCTGTGGAAGGGAATCTACGACCGGCCCACCGGCGATCCGATGGCGGTCTATCGGGAGCTGTTCTCCACGGCCTACGCGGTGCCGATGGACGAGAGCGACGCGCTCCGCTTCCGCACCGACGTGGACGACACCTTCTATTCGCTGGACTACGCCCGCTCCTTCGCCCTTGCGCATCTCATGTCCGAGGGGCTGCGCGCCCGCTTCGGTCCTGACTGGTACGGCAGTCCCGAGGCCGGGAAGCTCATCAAGTCCCTCGTCGCCGAGGGGAACAAGACCGAGGCGGAGGACGTCGCGAAGCTCTTCGGCATCCCCTTCGACCTCCGCCCGGCCGAGGCGCGGATCCGCCGGCTGGTGTCCGAGACGGCCGCTCGCTGAACCAGCCTCCGCCGGCGGTGGGTCGACCGCGTGATGACCGGGACGCACGGGTCTCGGGCGCGGCGCACCTCCCCAGCGGTTGGTCGGCGGCAGGAACGGCGCGGGGCGAGAAAATGAGCGGCCGGGAGGTGCGACTTTCGAGCGCCCGGGACGGGGCTGGAATAGAACTCCCCGCCTTGGGCTCGCACCCGCCGCACGAACACCACCAGCACCTCTCCCACGTTCCCGCCTCCCGGGTGGCGCTCGCCGCGGCCATCACCGTTCTCGCGGGGGGCGTGGAGCTCTTCACCTCTCGCGCCAGCGGGAGCCTGTTCCTCCTCGCCGACGGGGTGCACCTCCTGGCTCACCTCGGAATCTTCCTGGTCCTGCTGATTCCCCCGGGTCGACTCCACGGGGCGAGTGAGGACCTCGGCGCGGTGGCGGTGCTGGGCATCATCGTGGCCATTGCCGGCTGGGTGGTGTGGCTCAGCGTGGATCACCTGCTGCACCCACCCGAGGAGCTGCCCAACGCCGCGGCGATGCTGGTGGCGCTGTTCGGGCTCGGGGCGAACACCTGCTCGGCGCTGCTCTTTCGCAGGCCCGCCGAGACCCACTTCTCCTTCCGGGCGGCGCTGGCGCACGAGCTGTCCGATGGAGGGATGACGGTCGCCGGCCTGGTGGGCGCGGGGTGCATCTCCCTCTTCGGGTGGCACTGGGTGGACCCGACGCTGAGCCTGCTCATCGGCGGCTGGCTCGGCCTGTGGGCGGGGCGGCTGCTGGTGCGCCGGGGGCTACGCGGGCCCGAGGTGTTCTTCGAGCACTGAGGGGCAGCCGCCTCGCTGGGCGCGGCCTTTTGAGCACGACCCGGCAGACCTCGGGCGGCGAGTCGATCGGAGGTGCTCGGGGCCCGACTCGAACGGGCACGACCCCTCAGGGTCCGCGGATTTTAAGTCCGCTGCGTCTACCGGTTCCGCCACCCGAGCGACATGAGCCTAGCGGTCTACACGCCCGGCGTGTGCCCGAACAGCAGCTCGACCTCGACCGCGGCGGAGATGATCACGACCTCCATCTGCTCTCGGTCGGGCCACTCTTCCAGGTGCGACAGGAAGGTCATCCCATCCATCACCGGCATGTTCATGTCGAGCAGGATCAGCACCGGACGCTGCATCCCTCCGAGGACACCGAGCGCCTCCTCGCCGTTCCGGGCAACCGAGACCGGACAGCCTTCGTCGGCGAAGTCGTCCTCGGCAACGAGGAGGTTGGCGCCTCTGGGGTCGAGGTGCGCCGCGGACATCTCCGGCGTCGAGACGGGTGTTCGGGGCTCGACGGGTCCTCGCAGGCGAGCCGCCCGGCGTCCTTCCCGCGGGACAGGCCCCGGCGGGGGAGCTATGGTCGGCGCCCGAGGGGAGCTCGACGTCCGAGGTGTCCATGTCGTCCGCCCGCTTCCGCATGCGCCACCTGGCGCTCGTCTCCGTGTCCGTCGTTCTCCTCGCCGTGGGCTGCGCTTCGTCGAGCAAGGCGAAGCTCCAGACCACCTCCAGCGGCCCCGAGCAGCGGTTCAGCATGGTGGGCAACGGATTCGAGACCACCGCCCTCATCAGCAAGGACGGCGCGCAGGGTCCGAGCGTCGATGTCGGGCGCTATGACGACGGGAATACGCTGCGCGGCACGCTGCGCGGTAGACCCTTCCAGCTCTCCATCGATCAGGCGGCCGGGAAGGCCACCGGCCAGGGAGGAGAGGGTCCCGTGACGCTCAATGCCGTCGAGGAGGGCGACCAGCTCAAGTGCACCGGGCTCGTCACCGGACGGCCGTCGAACATCACCGCGTCCATGGAACGCATCAACGGCACGATCGGTTTGTGCTCGTACGACCTCGCCCGGTCCGGGGAAGCCTACGTCGGCTCCCGCTCCTGTGCCGGAGGGATCTCCCCGGTGACGGTCAAGTTTCCCACGAACATCCTGGAGTGGAAGCCGATCAACATCTGCGCGCTGATGGCGCTCCTGATGTCCACGCCGTAGCGAGCGGCGGCTATCCGAAGTGGTAGCCGATACTGAAGCGAATCACCGGTAGCGGCACGGCGGACCCGAAGTGGACGATGTCGCGGACGTCCTGCTCGACATCGGGTGGGGTCCCGGGC
>DASROG010000027.1:0-8223 GCA_035646995.1 Myxococcaceae bacterium | reverse complement strand
GCCCGGGCAGTCGCCCACCCTGCAGCGGCACGACGCCCGGGCCAGGGCATGCCTGGACTGGCTGGACCGGACGTACCGGGGAAGGCGGACGCTTGCGCCGGGGCGCCTCGCCTACGTCGACGTGGCAGTGATGACGCTCCTCGGCTGGATCCGCTTCCGGAAGCGGCTGGACCTCGCGCCCTGGCCGGAGCTGCTGGCGGTGGAGGCGGCGCACGCGGCGAGGCCGAGCATCGCGGCGACGCAGCCGGCCTAGGTTCCAGAGCCCTGTACCGTGACATCCAGATGAGCCTGGCCGGCCGTAACCTGTCCGGGCGCTGCTCCGTACCCCTGACCAGCATCATCGTGGACGCCGACCCGACAAAGCCCGAGCACCCCGCCAGTGGGCCACCAACCGCAAGGCGGACCCCGCTCGCTGCATGCTCGCCGCGCAACTGGAGCAGATCACGGTGTCCTTGCCCAGGCGTCCGGTGAGAACACCCCGTTTCAGGCCGAGGTCCCGTTCACCGTGTGCGGCCGCCCGCGCGAGGACGGAGGGCGCGAGCGCGTGACCGGTACCGTCATGCGCCTCGACGACGCTTCTTCCGGGTCCGTGCCCGCGGCTGGCCCGGGTGCAGTCGCTGGCCAAGGTGGTCGCCGAGGAGGGTACGCTGGAGCTGTTGCTGTTCGCCTCGCCCCCAGGACATTTCCGCTCGCCCCCGCGCGAGCGGAGAAAACGCGCCGTGCTCGACGCGGCCGTCCACCCGCAGTCCCAACGAAGAGAGGAAGTGTCGAACATGAACGGAAGGAACCTGAAGGGGGCCCTCATCGCCTCGGCCGTGTGCGCGATGTTCGCCACCGCCGCCCACGCGCAGGACAAGAGCGCGGGTCACGCCAAGGCCGGGGGCGAGGTGAAGTGTGCCGGCATCAACTCCTGCAAGGGCACCGGTGCATGCGCGGGCGGCGGCCACGGCTGCGGCGGCCAGAACGGCTGCAAGGGGCAGGGCTGGATCACGACCAAGACCGAGAAGGAGTGCACCGACAAGGGCGGGAAGATCGTCACCGCCAAGAAGTAGCCCACGTCTCACACACCGGAGCCGGAGCGCGCTCGCCGACCGCGCGTCCCCGGCTCCGGTGTGCTCTTCTGGCTTCCAGGACCATGGTTCCCTTCCTCGGCCACGGCATCGGCCTTCGCACCAAGCACTTCCCCGACCTGCTCGAGCAGGGGCGGCGCGCAGACTGGTTCGAGGTCATCACCGAGAACTTCCTGAACGTCGGTGGGCGTCCCCGGGCGGTGCTGGAGGCCGTCCGCCGGGACCGGCCGGTGGTGCTCCATGGGGTGTCGCTCTCCATCGGCTCGGTGGACCCGCTGGACCTCGAGTACCTCCGTGACGTCCGCGCGCTTGCCGACGCGGTGGAGCCGGCCTTGGTGTCGGACCATCTCTGCTGGGGCACCTTCGGGCGTCACAACGCGCACGACCTCCTCCCCATGCCCTTCACCGAGGAGTCGCTGGCCCACGTGGTGACCCGGGTCTCGGAGGTTCAGGAGCGGCTCGGGCGGCGCATCCTGCTGGAGAACGTCTCCAGCTACCTGACCTACGCCGGGTCGAGAATCCCCGAGTGGGACTTCCTGGCCGAGGTCGCGCGACGGACGGACTGCCTGCTCTTGCTCGATGTGAACAACGTGTACGTGAGCGCGACCAACCACGGCTTCGACGCGGCGGAGTACCTCCGCGGCATCCCGGTGGACCGGGTGGCGCAGTTCCATCTCGCGGGCCACCAGGATCTCGGGACACACCTGCTCGACACGCACGACGCGCCGGTTCCCGACCCGGTCTGGGCGCTCTACCGCGACGCCGTCCGTCGCTTCGGGCGGGTGAGCACGCTGGTCGAGTGGGACGACCACATCCCACCGCTCGACGAGGTGCTGGCCCAGGCGGAGAAGGCAAGGACCTTCGAGAAGGCGGTGCTCGAGGAGGCCGCGGCATGAACCTCGCCGAGCTACAGGCGCTCCTCCACGGGCGCATCACCGGGATGGTGGCGGGGCGCGAGGACGAGCTGCGGGAGCAGGTGGTCGCGCGGCCTCCGCTCGACGCGCTGGCGCGGGTGGAGATCTACGCCGGGATGTACCTACACCGGCTGGTGGACGCGATCGCCGAGGACGTTCCACACACCTCGCGCGTGCTCGGGCACGACGCGTTCGTGGAGCTGGTGCGCGCGTACCTCCACGAGCACCCCAGCCGTTCGCCGGACATCATGCAGGCCGGCCGGCACTTCGGGGGGTGGCTCAGGACGTACAGCGGGATCCGTGAAGACCTGCCGGACCTGGCGCTCCTCGAACGAGCACGGTCGGAAGTAAGAACCGCCCTCGATGTGCCGGTGGCAGGGGCCGAGGAGCTGCAGTCGCTCAACCCCGACGCCCTTCCGGGAGCGCGCTTCCATTTCTCCCCCTCGCTCCGGGTGCTCCGGCTCCACCACGACGTGCGGAGGCTCTGGGACGCCCTGGAGAAGGACGCCGGCGCGGTCCCCGACCCCGTCCCCGGTCCCACCACGCTCGTGGTCTGGCGCCAAGAGTTCAAGGTGTTCCACACCGGCCTGTCGGAGCCCGAGGCACGCGCGCTGATGGTCGCTCGCGAGGGTGGGACGCTGGAGGACGTCTGCGCCACCTTCGCCGGAGAGCCGGAGCCGGCCCATGCCGCGTTCAAGACGGTGCTCAGCTGGTTCGCCGACGGGTGGGTGGCGGCGGTCACGTCCCGGCGCGCCTGAGCAGCCTGCGGGCAGGCGCTCCGGACCGTGGTCCACGCGGCTCAGGCGACGGTCCGCTCCCGCCGCACCCACGATGACCCGTCGAGCGCGTGGGCGCGCATCGAGGGTCGTGACGTCTCGCTCTAGGGCGCGATCTCCACCGTGCGCGCCTTCAGCGCCTGCACCGGACGCGCGTTGTTCGCGTACCTCGCCTTGAAGTCGTCGAGCTCCGCCTTCGACACCGGCTCCTGCGCCCGAAGGACGATCCACTGCACCTCCTCGCTGCACGGCGGGGTGGTCAGCGAGCCCGAATAGGCGAAGTGCCGGTGGTCCTTCGGGAGCACCGCCGGAAGGTCCACCTCGACCGTCTTCCTCTCCCCGGATGCAGGGAGCGCGGTGAGGACGACCGCGAGGGGCGACGGCGACGCGCCCTGCTTCAGGAGGATGCCCACCACCGCCAGCTTTCCCTCGGCGGACTTGTGGACGAAGTGGGCCTCCATTGGCGCAGCCTTGCCGTCGAGGGTGTGCTCCGACGGGTGGTGGAAGTGGAACTGCTGCAGCTCGTAGGTCGTCCCGCCGTAGGTGATGGAGCTCCCCGGCGGCAGGTTCACCTGGTAGCTGTGGCCGGTGTCGACCAGCTCGCCGGTGGACTTGCTCCAGGCGAATTCCAAGGGCTGCACCGGCGCCTGGGCCTTCACCTGCTTCGTCGAGAGCGCGATCGGGCTCTGGTGGGTTCCCGTCGCGCAGGTGGGCGACACCTCACCCCACTTCGGCGGGGTGATGCCACTGCTGTAGCTCCAGTGCTTCTCCCCTTCGGCCTTCTTCGGCTCCTCTGCGACAGCCGAGAGCCCCGCGGCCAGCAGCGCCACGGCGAACGTCCGGATGGTCCACATCGCCGAGTCCTCCCTCTCGAGGGAGGGCAGCTGAGCCTCTCTCCCCCCGCCGGGCAACGTCCCCACTGCCGGAACGGCTTGCAGACGCGAGCCGATGGCAAGAAGTCGGGGCGAGGCTACTTGTGGATGGACACGTTCACCGGACCGGACCGCCGCACCACGTCCACCCCCGCGGCCCCGTCCGCGTACCGGTGCACCCGGAGGTCGACGCGCGCTGGACCGACGCGGAGGTCCTCGATCTGCAGCACGTCGAGGAAGTCGGGAAGCATCGGGTTGCTGAAGGTGACCTGCCCGCGCAGCCCGTCCACGTCGAGGCCCAGCGCCGCGCGGAGCATCATCAGTACCGACCCCGAGGCCCAGGCCTGCGGCGAGCACGCCACCGGGTAGAACGTCGGACCCGACCCGGGTCGCCGGGGGAAGCCGCAGAACAGCTCGGGCATGCGCCGCAGCTCGAAGGACAGGCTGGCGAGGAAGAAGCGCTCCAGCACCGACAGCGCGGCGGTCTTCAGCCCGTAGTAGGCGAATCCCAGCGCGGCGAGGGCGTTGTCGTGCGGCCAGACCGACCCGTCGTGGTAGGACATGGGGTCGTAGCGCGGCTCGCCGCTGGCGACGGTGCGGATGCCCCAGCCGGAGAAGAAATGATCACTGGTCAGCGTGGCCGCCACCCGCTGTGCCCGCTCGGGGGCGACCAGATGCATCGCCAGGCAGTGGCCGGGGTTCGAGGCACGCACTCGGCAGGGGCGCTTTTCCCCGTCGAGCGCCAGGGCGTAGGTGGATAGCTCCTCGCACCAGTACGCGTCCTCGAAGCGCCGCCGGAGCTCGTCCGCCAGGGCAGCCTGACGCTGCATCAGCTCTGAGTGACCGAGCGCGCGAGCCATCCGAGCCATCGCCCGCCGGGCGGCAAAGACGTACGCCTGCACCTCGCACATGGCGATGGGGCCCTCGGCGAGCCTGCCGTCGGCGTGGAAGACCGCGTCGAACGAGTCCTTCCATCCCTGGTTGGTCAGCCCGGTCGGGGAGCGGCGCGCGTACTCGACGAAGCCGTCGCCGTCCCGGTCCCCGTACTTCTCGATCCACTCCAGCGCTGCCAGGAAGCTGGGCCAGAGATGCCGGATGAGCTCCAGATCTCCCGTGGCGTGGAGGTATTCGCCGGCCAGGACCAGGAACAGGGGCGTGGTGTCCACCGCTCCGTAGTACCGGCCGAAGGGAATTTCCCTGAGCGCTGCCATCTCGCCGTGGCGCATCTCGTGGACGATCTTTCCCGGCTCGGCGTCCTCCTCCGCCGAGGAGCGAGTGGCCTGGCTGGCGGCGAGAAAGCGGAGCACGCCCGCCGCCACCTCCGGCTGGACCCACAGCATCTGGAGCGCGGTGATGATCCCGTCGCGGCCGAACGGCGTGCTGTACCAGGGCACGCCTGCGTAGGGGTACAGGCCCTGCGGTGTCCGGGTGAGGAGCATCCGCAGATCGGCCTGCGAGCGGTGGAGCCAGCCGTCGAAGAGCCCACTCGACGAGCTGACCCGCGCCTCGTGGGCGCGCAGCGCCTCCTGCTCGGCGTCTCTCCGGTTCGCCGCGTCGCCGAAGGACAGCACCCGCTCCTCGTCCAGGGCCTCGGTGCAGCTCACCTCGAACGCGAGCTCGCGCTCCTCGCCGGGGGCGAGCGCGAGGGCAAAGCGCACCTCCTTCGCCGCCACCTGCGCCGGGGAAGGATGGCATCGAAGGCGCGTCCGGCGGAGGACGCCGTCCAGGCCCCGGTAGGTGATGCCGATGCCGTCCTGGTGCTCCTCCGGGGACTCCTGCCTCCCCCGCCGGTTGCGCGGTGTGCCCCGGACCTCGAAGACGTCCACGAAGTCCGCCTCCAGCCTGATGCGCAGCTCGAAGGAGACCTCTCCCACCGAGAAGTTGTGGATCCGGAGCCGCTGGTGACAGACGCCGTTCTCGAGGACGCAGCCCCGGAAGAAATGAATCGTCCCGTGCGGGATCGGCGGCCGGCCCTCTCGCGCGAGGTCCGGGTTGGTCAGATCCACCGCGAGCAACGCGTTGTCCCGGACCACGGTCGAGCTCAGGGTCATCGGCCGCTGGCCGTCGATCCGGAGGTCGAGCCGGGACACGTAGCGCGTGCCCCGGTGGTAGAGCCCCTGCTCGTTCCTGGCCTCGGAGGAGATCGCCCCGGCCCGGTCGAACACCGCGAAGGTGTCCTGGTGCATGAGCACCCGGGCCAGCTCGTCGTGGCCCTCCGTGACCCGGGTATCAGCCATGCGAGGCGGCTCCCGCGCTCCAGCCCGACTCCGCGACTCGCCACGGGGCATCCATCACCCGTTCGTAGATCCGGACGTAGTCCCGCGCCATCCGCTGCGCCGAGAATCGGCGCTCGAACTCCTCCCGGCACCGGTGCCGGTCGAGCCGGATGAGCGCGGGGAGCGCCGCCACCGCCTCGTCCACCGTGTCCACGATCACCCCGGTGACTCCCGGACGGAGGAGCTCCTCGACCGCGCCTCCGCGGAAGGCGATCACTGGAGTTCCGCAGGCCATTGCCTCGATCATGACCAGGCCGAAGGGTTCCGGCCAGTCGATGGGAAAGAGCAGCGCGAGCGCGTCGGCGAGGAGCTCTCGCTTCTCCTTGTCGCCGATCTCGCCCAGGTACTCGACGCCAGGCTCGCTCAGCAGCGGCTCGATCTCCCGTTCGAAGTACGCCTCGTCGGCGGGGTCCACCTTCGCCCCGATGCGCAGCGGGAGCCCCACCCGGCGGGCGATCTTCACCGCGCGGTCGAGGCGCTTCTCCGGCGAGATGCGACCGATGAAGGCCAGGTAACCGCCGGCGCCGGTCCCAGGCCGGTAGAGACCGGGCGGCAGGCCGTGGTGAACCGTGCCCACCCACCGCGCGTGGGGGAGCGGCGCCCGCTGGGCTTCGGAGATGGAAACCACCGCCGCGTTGGAGAACACCCGGTGCAAGCGCGGGAGACCGGGAAGGTCCAGCCGCCCGTGGAGGGTGGTGACCACCGGGACTTCACAGTGTCGAAGCAGCGGGAAGTGCAGGTGGTCCGTGTGGAAGTGGAGGACGTCGAAGTCCTCGGCCCGCTGGAACACCTGTTCCAGCTGGATCAGCGCGTGCACGAGCCAGTGCGGGTCTCCCCGGAGAGGCTCTTCCACGATGGGGACCAGCTGGGCGGCGGTCCGCGAGTCCCCGGTGGCGAAGAGCGTGACCCGGTGTCCATGCCGGACCAGCTCCTCCGTGAGGTACGAGACCACGCGCTCCGTTCCGCCATACCGCCGGGGCGGGACACTCTCGAACAACGGGGCCACCTGCGCGATCCGCACACCTTCTCCTCTCGTTTTCGTGGAAAGAGCGACGGGAAGGTAAGGCGCCGAGGCGGGCGTGACAGCCCGCGCTTGGACTGCGGTCCAGGGTCGCGCGCCTGCGCGCCCGGGGGGCGGTCATCCTTCTCCAATGCGCGCCAGCACCCGGAGCACCTCGGCCACGCTCCACGCCTGCGCCGGAGCGCCCACGGGGCGGAACGGCGGCTCGGGCTCGAAGCACTCGGGCAGCTGGCCGAGGCACCCGGTCTCCATGCGCGCGACGAGCGAGCCCACGGACGCGCGCGCCCGGGTCCGGGTCTCCCCCGAATCGCCGCGCACCGCGAAGACCGCGTCCACGTACGGGCCCACCAGCCAGGGCCACACCAGCCCCTGGTGGTACGCCGAGTCCCGGTCGGCGGGCCCGCCCCGGTACGTCGGACGGTAGCCGGGGTCACCTCGGACGAGGGTCCTCAGGCCCACTGGCGTCACCAGGGCCGCCTCGACCGCCTCCAGCACCAGGGCCCTCCGCCGGGCGTCCAGCAGCGGGAAGGGGAGCCCCACCGCGAACAGCTGGTTCGGGCGGAGCCGGGCATCCGGGCCCTCGGGGAGGATGACGTCGAAGCAGCACCTGCGCGCGTCGTTCCAGAATGCGCGGTCGAAGGCGCCGGCGACCAGGTCCCCCTCCCGGCCGAAGGAGCGCGCCCGCGGACCGTCGCCGACCTGCCGCGCCCACCGCTCGGACAGCCGGAGCGCGTTGTACCAGAGCGCGTTCACCTCCACCGGCTTGCCATGCCGGGGCGTGACCGGCAGGCCATCGACGCGCGCGTCCATCCAGGTCAGGTTGCTGCCCGCCTCTCCGGCGACGAGCAACCCGTCGCGCGGGTCGACGTGAATGCCGTGGTGCGTGCCGCGCAGGTGCGCGTCCACGATGGAGCAGGCCGCCGGGTAGAACACGTCACGGATGAACGCCGGAGAGCCGCCGGCCTGCTCCCAGGCGTGGACTGCCTGGAACATGAAGAGCGTCGCGTCCACCGTGTTGTACTCGGCCGGGCCGGCGGCGTCGGGGAAGCGGTTCGGGACCAGCCCGCCGTCGAGGTGGCCGAGGAAGCCCTCCAGCACCTCCCGCGCGAGCTCGAGCCGTCCGCGCGCGACGAGTAACCCGGGCAGGGAGATCATCGTGTCCCGCCCCCAGTCGGTGAACCAGGGGTACCCGGCGATGACGGTGGCCGAGCGGTCCGCGCGCCGCACGAGGTAGGCCTCGGCCGCACGCTCCAGCCGCGCCCGCCCCTCACCGAGGTCGTCCGCCCGTCCCACC
>DASROG010000026.1:0-10224 GCA_035646995.1 Myxococcaceae bacterium | reverse complement strand
GCTCAACGATCAGGTGAAGCGGGACATCATCTCCCAGGAGAACTTCGAAAAGCTCAACTCGGAGGCCGGGATCAAGAACACGGACACCGTCATCATCTACGGTGACTCGAGCAACTGGTTCGCCGCGTACGGGTTCTGGCTCTACAAGATCTACGGACACAAGGACGTCCGCCTGCTCAACGGTGGCCGCGCCAAGTGGCTGAACGAGGAGGGCGCGCCGCTCACCACCGAGGTGCCGAAGTTCGAGCGCAGCCAGTACAAAGTGAGCTCGGTCGACGGCTCCCTGCGCTCCAAGGTCAGCGAGGTGATCACCGCGAGCGAGAAGAAGGCGCCACTAGTCGATGTGCGCAGTCCGGACGAGTTCACCGGGAAGGTCATCGCCCCACCCGGCATGAGCGAGACCGCGCAGCGGGGCGGGCACGTGCCGGGGGCCACCAGCATCCCCTGGGCCACGGCGGTGACCCCGGAGAACACGTTCAAGACCGCGGACGAGCTCCGGGCCATCTACCTGGACCAGAAGCGCCTCGACCCGAGCAAGCCGACCATCGCCTATTGCCGCATCGGAGAGCGGAGCAGCCACACCTGGTTCGTCCTCAAGTACCTCCTCGGCTTCAAGGACGTGAAGAACTACGACGGCAGCTGGACCGAGTACGGCAACCTCATCGGCGTGCCCATCGAGAAGGGCGGCTGAGGACAGACCCGCGGGCCTCGGGTCCCGTCACCCCACGAGGCGGTGACGGGACCGCGACGGCAGGAACGACCGACCGCTCTCAGCTGCGCGCGAGCTGGCGGCGCGCCTGCGGCCGGATGAAGCCGTAGACGCCGCTGAGCTGGTTGAAGTCGGCGGATTGCCGGAAGAGCTCGGCGGCCTTGGTCGCGTCGCCCTTGCCCTGCCAGGCCAGACCGGTGAAGTAGGTCACCCGGGGATTCTGACCGCCGGCCTGGCTCAGCTCGGCCAGCGCGGTGTCCCACTCCTTGGCCTGGACGGCGATCATCCCCGCCAGCTCGTGGGCCTGGCGAAGCTCGAAGGGGACCTTCTTCGCCTCGACCGCGGTGGCGTACTTCGTCGAGGTCGCGCGGGCTGCGGCGAGATCGCCCTTCGCCAGCGCCACCCGTCCCAGGTCGAAGAGGTGGTTCCGGTGCGCCGCTTCCTTCACCGCGTCCGAGGCCTTGGAGCGGTCCACGAGCTTGAGGCTCTCCTCGAACTTCTTCGCCGCATCTGCGGGCTTGCCGGCTCCGAGCAGGATGTTCCCGATGAAGTTCACGTCCGCGGCTGCGTTGAGGAGGTCACCGGAAGCATCAGCGATCTTCTTCTCCTCCTCGATGCTCCGGATGGCCTCAGCCCACTTCTCCTCGTGCAGGTAGGTCTCGGCGGTCCAGAACCACGCCTGGCGCTTCTCCCCGTCGGTCCGGGACTTGGCCAGCATCTGCTTCAGCGTCGCCCGCGCCTCGTCCCCCTTGCCGGCCAGCATCTGATTGTTGGCGATGCCCACGTAGGCGCTGATGAAGTACTGGTCGATCGCCAGGGCCTTCCGGTACTCGGCGATCGACTCGTCGAATCGGCCCATCCGCATCAGCAGCTCGGCGTAGGAGTCGTGCGGGTTGGGGTCGTCGGGGAGCAGCTCGGCATACTTCCGGAAGGTCTTCTCCGCCTCGGGGAGCTTGCCCTGGAACCGGTAGGCGTAGCCGAGCTGGTTGTAGGGGAGGGTGAACTTCGGGTCGAGCTCCACGGCTCGTGACAGCGCGCGCACCGCGCCGTCGTAGTCCTGGCGGCCGAAGACGACGATGCCGATCTGGGCGTGGACGCGCGGATCGTTCGGGAACTGCTTCGCCAGCTCGGCGAGAAGCCGCTCCTGGTCGGCGGGGCGGGACTTGGCGCCCGCCTCCGCGGCGCGGATGAACTTCTGCTCGGCCTCGGTCGCACGGCCCGCGCTGGCGAGCGCCTTGTCCAGGCCGGCGAAGAAGTCCTTCGCCGTCCCCGAGGTCTGCGCCCATTGCAGCCAGGCGAGGGCGAACTGCGGATCCCTCTTCACCGCCTGATCGGTGCGGAGGTGCGCCTCGGTCCCCTTGAGGCGTTCCACCAGGTCGCGCCCCTCGAGGTAGAGCGCCCGAGCCTCGGGCGAGCTGGTTGTGATGGGGAGCGTGGCCGGGTCGGCTGCGAGGGCCAGCGCCGGCAAGAGCAGCAACGGAGGAAGGAAGCGTCGCATCGGAGTTCTCCGGCGGCCTCGGATGGCCGCGACGGCTGGGATGCGTCCTTCTACGACGCGCAGCGCGGGGGGCGACGAGGCGCCGCTGCACCGTCCGGGCCGTTCGCTGGAGTCACTCTGCGCCCCCTGCCGCTCGCTGCAGACTCCGCGCCGCTCGCCGCGATCAGACGGGGAGGCGCACCTCGAACGTCGAGCCGGCGCCGCGTTCGCTCTCGGCGGAGACCGTGCCGCCCATCGACTCCACCACGGTGCGCGAGATGTACAGCCCGAGCCCGAGGCCTCCGTAGTGCCGTTCGGAGACCGCGCGCTCGTACCGTCCGAAGATGACGTCGAGCTTGTCCGGGTCGATGCCGATGCCCTCGTCGATGACGGTCAGCACCGCCCAGCCCGGCTTCGAGCTCAGCCGGACCTGGATGGGCTTGCCGTCACCGTACTTGATGGCGTTGTCCACCAGGTTGGTCACTACCTGGTCGAAGCGGAGCCGGTCGGATTCGGTCTCGAGGCTGTCCGGGGCATCGAGCGTCAGCCGCGATCCGGCGCGGTGGGCCTGCGGCTCGGCCCGGGCGACCACCTCGCGCACCACGGCCGCCAGGTCCACCGGCTCGCGCACCACCGTGAAGCGCCCGGCCGCGATGCGCGAGACGTCCAGCAGGTCCGAGACCAGGCTGGACAGTCGGGACACCTGCCGACGGGTGGCGTCGGTGTAGCCCAGCACCCGCTGGGCCAGCGGCGAGGGGAGCGCGGCGCGCGCCTCGCGGGCCAGCATCTCCAGCTTGAGCGAGAGAGGGGTGAGGGGTGTCCGGAGCTCGTGGCTGGCGACCGAGAGGAAGGTGTCGCGCGCGGCCAGCGCGTCGCGGAGCGCCGCCGCCTGGCGCTGCTGCTCGTCGACGTTGGTCGCCACCCCGAACCACCGGACGATGCGGCCCTCGGAGTCGCGTAGCGGCTGAACCCGACCCAGGAACCAGCGGAAGACGCCGTCCGCGCCCCGGAGCGGGAACTCCATCTCGAACGAGTCGCCGGTGGCCAGGCTGTGGGTCCAGCGCTCGAGGACCTGCGGGAGGACCTCCGGGTCGTGCACCGCCTGCCAGCCCCAGCCCTCCATCGTCTCCGGGGGGCGGCCGGTGTACTCCGCCCAACGGCGGTTGAAGTAGTCGAAGTGGCCGTCGGGGAGCGCGCTCCAGGCGAGACCGGGGAGGTTCTCCACCACCGCCCTGAACTGCCGCTCGCTCTCCCGCAACGCCTGCTCGGCGCGCCGGCGGTCCTCGATGTCGATGACGCTTCCGATGTAGCCGACGAACTCGCCGGCGCCGTCGAAGCGGGGCATGGCCGAGTCGATGAACCAGCGGTACTCGCCGTCCCACTGGCGCAGCCGGTACTCGGTCCGGAAAGGGACCTGCATCTCGTTGGCGGCGCGGAAGTTGGCCCGGACCCGCTCCACGTCGTCCGGGTGGAGCGCCCCGAGCCACCCCTCGCCGAGCACCGCGTTCCGGGGCTGGCCGGTGTACTCGAACCACTGCCTGTTCAGGTACACGCACGCCCCGCTGGGATCGGTCACCCAGAGCATCACCGGCGCGTGGTCGGCCATGTTGCGGAAGCGCGCCTCGCTCTCCTCCACCTTCTTCCGGGCGACCACCTGCTCGGTGACGTCGCGCCAGGCGACGGCCACGCCCTCGTCCACGCGGGTGATCTGGAGCGCGAGCCAAACCCCTGCTCCGTAGAGCTCGCCCGGGCCCTGGTAGGGGTACTCGTCCTCCAGGATGGGATCGCCCGTCTCCCAGACCTGCCGGTACATGGCCAGGAAGCCGGACTCCTCGGCGTTGGGGAAGATCTCGGTGATGAGTTGTCCCTCGTAGCGCTCCCGCGACACCCCGGCGTACCGCTGGGCGACGGCGTTGACGTAACTCACCCGGAAGTCGGTCACCTTTCCGTCCGCCCCGACCACCGGGGTCAGGAACTCGAATGCGTCCAGCATGCCCTCCACGGCGTGCCGGAATCGCCGCTCGCTCCGCCGGAGCGTCTGCTCGAGCGTCCGCTCGGCGGGGAGGTCCTGCAGGAGGCCGACGAACCCACGCACCCGCCCGTCAGGTCCGAAATCCGGGGTGTAGGTGGCCCGGGCCTGGACCGGCGAGGCGCCCTGTCGCTCGACCTCGACGTCGAAGGACACGGTTCGACCCTCGAGGGCGGCCCGGACATGCGGGCGCACGCGAGCGTAGGTCTCCTCGCCCAGGACCTCGCGCAACGTCCGCCCCTGAATCGGAAATCGGGGCCGGAAGTAGTGGGTCTCGTGGAAGCGGTTGCTGACGACGTACCGCTCCTCGGCGTCGACGTAGATCAGCGCGGCGGGCACGGTGTCCAGGACCAGCCGCAGTCGCTCCACCTCGCTGGCCGGGCCGGTGACCCCCCTCGGCCGCCCCGGAGCTCCCTCCACGCCCGATCGGCCCTCGGAGAACGCCGACATCAAACCGAGTGTGTCAGGACGACCCCCGGCGGGAGCACACGCTGGCAGTGATCCCCGACGTCGCTGCTCGGCAGCAGACATTGCGAAGCGCCCGGGGATCAGCGCGTGGATGTAGGGTCGTCGAGCAGATCGGGAAGCGTGTCCAGCTCTTCGAGGGATTTCCGCTCCGCCGGTACTCCGAGCCACGCCGCCACTGCGGCAGCGGCGAGCATCAGGCCCGCTCCGAGCGCATCCCCGAGCGCGACCTGCACCCGGCTCCCCGAGGCGATGAGCACCCCGAACAGCGCGGGCGCGAGCAGGCCTCCCGCCGCCGTGCCCACCGCGTAGAAGAGCGCGATGGCCAGGCCGCGCATCGCCACCGGGAAGAGCTCGGAGACGGTGAGGTAGGCCGCGCTCGCCGCGGGTGAGGCGACGAAGAACACCGCGCACCAGAGGATGGTCTGGGTCTCGGCGGTGAGCCAGCCCCGGGCGAACGCCCAGCCGGTGGCGAGAAGGAGCAGCCCCGACAGGGCATAGGTGAGGCTGATCATCTTCCGGCGGCCCACCGTGTCGAAGAGGTGCCCGAGCAACAGCGGGCCGGCCAGGTTCCCGAGCGCGAAGGGGAGGAGGTAGAGGCCGATCCGGTCGGCCGGCACCCCGTAGAACTTTCCGAGCACCAGGCCGTAGGTGAAGAAGACCGCGTTGTAGGCGAAGGCCTGGGCCACCATGAGGGAGAGGCCCAGGACGGCCCGGCGCCGGTGGCGGCGGAAGAGGATGCGGGCGATGGCCGCGTAGTCCAGGCCCGCGCCGGGCCGCAGCCGGAGCGTGCCCGCGGCTGGCGCGAGGCCCCCGTGCTGCCGGGTGACCTCCTCCTCGATGTTCCGGAGCAGCCGCTCGGCCTCCTCGCGGCGTCCGTGGAGCAAGAGCCATCGCGGGCTCTCCGGCACGTGGCGGCGCACGAGGAGGATCGCCACCCCGAGGAGCGCACCCATCGCGAAGCAGACCCGCCACCCGAGCCAGGGCGGCAGGACTTCTGGATCGAGCAGCACCAGGGTGGAGAGCGCGCCCAGCGCCGTGCCAGCCCAGTAGGTTCCGTTGATGGCGAGGTCCGCCCGCCCGCGGACGCGGGCCGGGAGCAGCTCGTCGATGGCGGAGTTGATGGCGGCGTACTCCCCGCCGATCCCGGCGCCGGTCAGCGCCCGGAAGAACGCGAAGCTCAGGAACCCGGTGGACAGGGCCGTGAGGAGCGTCGCCACCAGATAGACCGAGAGCGTCACCAGGAAGAGGCGCTTGCGGCCGACGAGGTCGGTGAGACGCCCGAAGATCAGTGCACCGAGGATGGCGCCGGCCAGGTAGGCGGTGGCTGCCCCTCCGACCTCCTGCTCGGTGAGGGCGAGCGTGTCCGGCCGGATCAGCGCTCCGGCCACCGCGCCCACCAGCGTGACCTCCAGGCCGTCCAGCACCCAGGTGACCCCGAGGGCCACCACGACACGCCAGTGCCAGGCCGACCAGGGCAGCCGGTCCAGCCGGGCGGGGATGTCCGTCTCCATGAGCGCCGCGGTGTCCATCACCGGGTGAGAGTGGAGCCGGTTCCTCGATGGGGAAACGGGCGGGTGCTCCGGTGGTCGGAGGCCGATGTTCCACAGCGGATGGAACGCGCGTGCTCGGGGATGCATGCCTGCAGTCGGTGCGCAGCTTCCAAGGCCTCGATCATCCGGGAGGTTCACCCATGCGAAGCATCTCCTGGCTGGCTGCGAGCGCGGTTGCGCTCGCCGTCGGCTGCGCATCCAGCAACAGCACCGGGCCGTCCGGCACGGCCCCCGCGGCCCATCCGGCCGCCGCCGCTCCGGCCACCAGCGTGAACGGCGAGATCCAGAACTACACGACCGGACCGAGTGGCCAGCAGAACGGCTTCGTGCTCACGACCGGGCAGCGGGTGCATTTCCCCGAGTCGATGGCCTCGAAGGTGTCCGATCAATTCCCGCCCAACACCCAGGTCAAGGTCACCGGCCACGTGATCAAGGACAGCGATGGCCGCGCGCTGCTCGAAGCCGACTCCATCACGGCGCCGGCCCGGAACGCGACGCTCGACCTCACCGCCGCGCGAGCCGCGCCGCCCGATCCGGCGTGGGGCCCCTCGGTGGGGGGATCCGGACCGGCCGGGTCACAGCCGGTGAATCCGCCGGCTGAGGCGCAGCCCGGGACGCCGGGCAATCCGTCCGGGGGACGCTAGGAAGGCGGTCGTCCTTCCTCACGAAGGACACCCGCGCCGCAGCACGCTCGCGTCGGCGAGCGGATCTCCTGGCACCCCACGAGATCCGCCGTCGTCCCCGGGTGGATCGCACCGCGCTGACCGTCGACGCCGAGGAGCTTCGCGGCGCTGGTGGTCCGGCCCTCCCTTCCTCGATGCCCGTCGAAGGGCGGAGTCGGGTGGAACGAAGGGGCGGGCCGCATTTCATCGTCTGCGGAACCTCTGCCTGGGGAGCGCTCCTCTTCATCGGGCCCCGGCAGGCCGTGGTGCTGCCACGACCCCGGGCGGACCTGCGCACCGGCATGACCCCGGAAGACATGGCGCTCGTTGCACGCACAACCATGTGGCCCCGTACGCTCCAGGGGGTCATGAGGTCGCGTCCAGGTCTCCTGCTGGCTCTGCTCGCCCCGCTCGCGGTGGCGTCGCTGACCGGCTGCTCCGAGGCCTCCGGACGCACTCCGGGTGTCGAGCCCTGCCCGAAGACGAAGTACGAGTCGACGTACTTCGCGGTGGATCCGAAGGGGACGGTGGTGAAGTTCCCGGAGGAGGAGCTGGAGGTCTACCAGCGTCGCGGCTTCAGGCCGGCGACCCAGGAGCAGGCGAAGGCCCTGGTCCGCAAGGAGTGCCCGGCCGGCTTCCGCTGAAGCCGCTCGCGAGCGCCCACCCGCTGTCCACCACCGAGCGTTCCACGCGGCCGCTCCGCGGGCCCGTCCATCTCCCGGGAACAACGGGGGTTCGAGGTGTCCCAGAGGCACAACCTCGAAAGGAATGCCTCGATGGGAACGCAGTCCAGGGTGACCGTGGGTCTCTTCGTCCGGCTCGTGGCGAAGGAGGGCAAGGAGCGCGCGGTGGAGGACTTCCTCCGCTCCGGCCTCGAGCTGGCGCTGGCCGAGCCGGGCACGGTGCAGTGGTACGCGGTCCGGTTCGACCGGCGCACCTTCGCCATCTTCGACACCTTCGCCACCGAGGAGGGTCGCCAGGCGCACCTGGGTGGCCGGGTGGCGGCGGCGCTGATGGCGAAGTCGGCGGAGCTGCTGGCGGAGCCACCGCGCATCGAGCGCCACGACATTCTCGCGGCGAAGACCTGAGCGGGCCGCGGAAGTCTGCCGCGCCGTCCTGATCGTCCCGCCGCCTCCGCCTCCTGTGCCGGTGGTCCGGGTGTCCCGTCCTCGGCCCGGCCGGTAGAGTGCGCCGCATGACGACCGCCGGGGGCGAGGTCCCCGCCCGGGCCGCCACGCCCACGCACGGAGCGCGCACCCTCGCCGTCGCGGGGCTCGCCCACGCGCTGCACGACGGTTACACCGATGTCATCTACGTCCTGCTCCCGGTGTGGCAGGCGGAGTTCGGGCTCGGGTACGGACGGCTGGCGATGCTCCGGGGGCTCTACGCAGGGATGATGGCCCTCCTGCAGCTGCCCGCCGGACACCTGGCGGCCTTGCTCGGCGGCCGGATGATCCTCGCCGCGGGGACCGCCCTCGCCGCGCTCGGCTACGCGCTGGCCGGGGCCGCCGGAGGGCTCTCCGGTCTGTGCGTGGCGCTGGCCCTCGCCGGGGCCGGAGGAAGCACGCAGCACCCCATCGGGTCCGGCGCGGTCGCCCGGGCATACGGGCTCGCGGCGCGCGGTCCGCTCGGCCTCTACAACTTCAGCGGTGACCTCGGAAAGGCGACCGTGCCGGCTGCGATGTCGCTGGTCATCCTCGCCACCTCGTGGCGCCAAGCGCTCTGGGCGCTGTCGGGCCTCGGGCTGGTGGTGGCCGCGGCGGTGCTGGTGCTCATGCCGTCGCCCCGGCCCGAGCCCGTGGACGCTCTCGGGGCGGTCCGGCGTGCGGGCGGGCGCGACTCCTCGACGGGCTTCGGTCTGCTCCTCGCGATCGGCGTGCTGGACACCGCCGCGCGGATGGGCCTGCTCACCTTCCTGCCGTTCCTGCTGCAGGCGAAGGGCGCCTCGCTGTCCACCGTGGGCCTCGGGCTGGCGCTGGTGTTCCTCGGCGGCGCCGCGGGGAAGGCCTCCTGCGGGTGGATCGGCGAGCGTCTGGGCCTGCTCCGGACCGTGCTGCTGACCGAGGGCGGGACGGCGGTGCTGATCCTGGCAGTTCTCGCGCTGCCGCTCTGGCCCGCGCTGGCGGTGCTTCCGGTGCTGGGGACCATGCTCAACGGCACGTCCACGGTGCTCTACGGGACGGTCCCGGAGGTGTGGACCGGCGCCCGTGCGGAGAGCGCCTTCGCCCTGTTCTACACCGGCGTCATCGGGTCCGGGGCCTTGGCGCCGGTGGGCTTCGGGGTGCTGGGGGACGCCGCCGGGCCGGGATGGGCGACGGCGGCCACCGCGGCGACGGCCCTGGCCACGCTCCCGCTGGCCCTGCTCCTCGCGCCGCGGCTCCCGGTCTCGTCCCGCGCGTCCGGCGCGCACTGAACGGGCGGTGTCCGTTCCGCGGACGGTCGCTTGACGGACATCCGTTCGTGCGCCGAGATCCGCCCTCAGGGGAGAGCACCTCGTGGGAGGGCCGTCCGGTGCGCGCTTCCGTCTACCTTGTGCTCGTCGCGCTCGGCCTCACCGGCTGCTACGGCGCGACGGGATATGACTCCCGCGAGTTGGTGAGGGTGGAGACGGCGTCGGGGCCGAGCCACTCCTCGATCATGCCCACCCGCCGGGCCGGCCCTGCGCCGTGGAGCAAGGACGACCTGGAGGACCTCGGAGGTCCGGTCATCCCCGAGGCCACGATGATCGCCATCTGGTGGGGCCAGCCGTCACGCTTCCCCGCGGACGCGATGTCCGGGATGGACACCTTCCTGTCCGGGCTGGACGGCTCGCGTTACCTGGCCGTCGTCGACCAGTACGTGCGCCGCCCTGCGCGGACCACGTTCCTCGGGCACATCCAGGAGACCTCGCCCTCTCCCACGCACTCCCCATCCACCGAGGAGATCGTGGCCAAGGTGTGCCAGGTCCTGGTGGACGCGCGGCAGGTGCCGAACCCGACCACGCTCTATCTGGTCTTCACCGACGGATTCCCCGAGCAGTCGGGCTTCTGTGCCTGGCACGACGGTGGACGGTGCCCGGACGGACGGAAGATCCGCGTGGCCTACATGCCGAACCTGGCCGGCGCGCCCCAGTGCGATCCGGGAGATCTCTTCAGCTGCAACGGCTTCAGCCAGCCGACACGGGCCCTGGCCAACGTGACCGCGCACGAGGTCATCGAGATGCTGACCGACCCCGACGGGAACGGGTGGCTGGACCGCTCGGGCGAGGAGATCTCCGACAAGTGCGTGTGGCGGTTCGGCAGCTGCGTCGCGCTCGGGAGCACCCGCTGGCAGCTGCAGAAGAACTGGTC
>DASROG010000025.1:0-5500 GCA_035646995.1 Myxococcaceae bacterium | reverse complement strand
AGGCAGCACCCCCTGCCCCGGGCGGCGGTTCTCGTGCTGGTCCTCGCCGCCGGCTGCAACCGTCGGCCTCCCGAGGACCCGAGCTCCGCCCCCGTGGCCTGGGTCAACGGACAGGTGCTCACCCGGCTGGAATTCGAGCGGGAGCTGGCTCGTTCCCTGGAGCTGCCCGATGGGACCAGCGCGCCCGCCCCCGATCAGCTCGCCACCTTGCGCCGCACCGTGCTCCAGGCGCAGCTGGACCGGCTCCTCTTCGTCCAGGAGGCCGCCAGGCGGGGACTGGATGTTCCTGCCGAGGACGTGGAGAAGCGACTGGAGCGCATGCGCGCCGACTGGCCTCCCCAGGAGTTCGAGGCGCTCCTCGCCCAGAGACAGCAGACCCTGGCCGAGCTCCGGGCCGAGCTTCGCGCGCAGGTGGTCCAGGAGCGGCTTTTCCACGAGCTGGTGTACCCCCGGGTGGCGATCACCGAGGAGGAGATCCGGGCCGAGCTGGACGTGCATCCCGAGCTACTCCAGGAGCCGGAGCAGGTGCACGCGGCACAGATCGTCGTGAAGGAGCTTGACCAGGCCAAGGACATCCGTGCCCGGCTCCGGGAGGGGTCGAAGTTTGCGGAACTGGCCCGCGAACACTCCCTCTCCGCGGACGCCAAGAACGGGGGGGACCTGGGCTGGTTTCCGCGTGGGGTGATGCCGCCGCAGTTCGACGCGGTGGCTTTCGCGCTCGGACCGGGGCAGATCTCCGAGGTGGTGACCACCGACTACGGGTTCCACATCTTCAAGCTTCTCGAGCGCCGCCCGGCCCGGAAGAAGGACCTGGCGCTCGTTCGTGGCGAGATCGAGCGCCGGCTGCTCCGCGCGAAGCAGGAGCAGGCCCAGACGGAGTTCGTGACCCAGCTCCGCTCCAAGGCGGACATTCGCATCAACGAGCCCCTGGTGGCGCAGGTCGTCCCCCGTGCTCCGGCCGCCCAGGCGCAGGAGAATCAGCGATGAGACGTTCCATCCCGACCGGCCTCGCCGGCCTGGTGCTCCTCGGGGGCCTGGTGGCCCGCGCGGAGCTGGTCGACCGCGTCGCCGCGGTGGTGAACCACGAGGTCATCACCCTCTCCGAGGTGGAGAAGCGCGCCGGGCCCGAGCTGGCCCGGGTCGATCAGGAGGCCACCGGACCGGAGCGCGCCCAGAAGCGAGCCGCCGCGCTGAAGAAGGTCCTGGACACGATGATCGACGAGAAGCTGGTGGACAACGAGCTCAAGGAGCTCAAGGTCAGCATCAGCGACAAGGAAGTCGACGCGGCGGTCGACGAGGTGAAGAAGAGCTACAACCTCACCGACGAGCAGCTCCAGCAGGCGGTCTCGCGTGAGGGCTACAGCGTCGCCGAGTACCGCGAGCAGATGCGGAAGCAGATCGGCCGCTACAAGCTGATCAGCGAGAAGGTCCGGAAGAACGTCAAGGTCTCCGAGGCGGACGTGCAGAGTGAGTACGACCGGATGACCCGCTCCGAGGGCGAGGACTACGAGGTCCACGTTCGTCACATCCTCATCGCGGTCCCCCGCAACGCCGCCCAGAACCTGGTCGAGGAGGCCAGGCGCAAGGCGGCCGCGGTGGGAGTGGAGGCTCGCCAGCCTGGCGTGGACTTCGCCGAGCTGGCGAAGAAGCGCAGCGAGGGGAGCAGCTCGTCGGATGGTGGTGATCTCGGCTTCTTCAAGCGCGGGACGATGGTGCCGGAGTTCGAGCGGGTGGCCTTCAACCTCAAGACCGGGGAGGTCTCCGAGCCCGTGCGCACCCAGTTCGGCTGGCATGTCCTGAAGCTGGAGGAGATCCGGAAGCTGGGCATGAAGCCGATCGCCGATCTCCGTCCGGAGATCGAGGAGCGCCTTCGCCGCCAGCAGGCCGAGCGGCTGACGTCCCAGTACATGGAGACGCTCCGCAACGCCGCGGTGGTGGAGAAGAAGATCTGAGCCCGGGTCCCGCGGCCGGCCGCCCGCGGGTCGGCATCTCGCTCGGAGATCCCTCCGGCATCGGTCCGGAGATCGTCGATCGGGCGCTCGCGCATCCCGGCGTTCGTCGGGCGCTGGTCCCGGTGGTCTTCGGCGACGGCCCCGCGCTCGAGCGCCTGCCGGCGGTCCGGCGGCTCCCTCCGGTGGATGCCGGGGCGCCGCTTCCCCCGGAGGGCCCGGCGCGGGTGGCCGTGTCCGAGCTGGCGGCGAAGGATCGCGTCCCGGGGAAGCCCTCCCGCGCCGGGGGGAAGGCCCAGCTCGCGTTCGTCACCGCCGCCGTCGAGGCCGCGCGCCGCGGAGAGCTGGACGCGCTCTGCACCGCGCCGGTGTCCAAGGAGCAGATCACCCGCGCCGGGGTGCGCTTCATGGGTCACACCGAGCTCCTGGCCGCGGCGTTCGGGCGCGAGGTGCTGATGCTCATGGACGGCCCCCGGGTGAAGGTGGCGCTGGCCACGAACCACCTCGCGCTGCGGGAGGTGCCTCGCGCCCTGGAGAAGAGGCGGTTGGCGGCACAGCTTCAGCTGCTCTCGGCCTCGCTGCAGCCCGTGCTCGGACGACGGCCTCGCATTGCGGTCTGCGGACTGAACCCCCACGCGGGGGAGGGCGGCCTGCTGGGAGAGGAGGAGGTGCGGATCATCGCCCCGGCCATCGCCCTGGCCCGCCGACGTGGCGTGGACTGCACCGGCCCCTGGCCCGCCGACGGTCTGTTCGCCCGGCCCGATCGGATGCCCGCCGACGTGGTGCTGGCGATGTACCACGACCAGGCGCTGGTGGTGGCCAAGGCGCTGGACTTCGATCGGACCGTCAACGTGACCCTCGGGCTCCCGGTGCCTCGCACCTCACCCGACCACGGCGTGGCCTACTCGCTCGCCGGAAAGGGAAAGGCGAGCGCCGAGCCGATGATCGCCGCTTTGCTCAAGGCCGCACAGCTCGCGGCGCCCGGTGGCCGGATGCCCCGCCGGGGCGCTTCCGCTCCCCGTCCGCGTGCCTAGGTTCCGGCGGCGGCGACGGAGGATGGCGATGGACGAGCGGATGAAGGACATCGAGCAGGTCGGGGATCTGATCCGCGGCATCCGGGTGGCGATGCTCACCACCGTGGACGGCGATGGCGAGCTCCACAGCCGGCCGATGGCGACGCAGGACGTCGACTTCGACGGCACGCTGTGGTTCTTCACCGCGGCGGATTCGGAGAAGGCGGCGGAGCTGGAGCGCGAGGCGCGGGTGAACGTCTCGTACGCGGACGTGGACCGCAGCCGCTACGTCTCGCTGTCCGGCTCGGCGCGCCTGGTGCGCGACCGGGAGAGGATCCGCGAGCTCTGGAAGCCCTTTCTGAAGGCGTGGTTTCCGAAGGGGCTCGACGACCCGGAGCTCGCGCTCCTGGAGGTCGCGGTGACCGCAGGCGAGTACTGGGACGCGCCCGCGAGTCGCCTGGTGCGCCTCGCGGGACTGGTGAAGGGCGCCCTCACCGGGACCGGGATGCCCGGCGGCGAGCACGGCCACCTCGACGTGCATCACTGACCCGACGACCGGCCGGTCACGTCGGGGCTCGGCCACTTCCGTCGGCTCAGATCCCATCCCTTCGCGAGGTGTCTTCGCTTCGCGAGGTGTCTTCGCGAGGTGTCAGACACCTCGTCATGAACCGGCGGCTAGACCTGCGACGCTCTTCTAACCAGCCGGAGTCAGGGTGATTTCGGCGATCTCCGGAGTGGAGAACAGGCGCATCGGTGGCCCCCAGAACCCGGTGCCGCGGTGGGCGTACACCCAGACTCCGAGCAGCTTGCGGAGCCCCCGGACGACGGGCTGCTGGAACCGGACGAAGAGGTGGAAGGGGAAGATCTGCCCGCCATGGGTGTGGCCGGAGAGGAGCAGGTCTACCCCGTGCGGCGCGGCCCGCGTGACCGCGCGCGGCTGGTGGGCGAGGAGCACCCGCGGGGCGCCCTCGGGCGCTCCGGCGAAGGCCAGATCCGGCCGGCTCTCGTGGTCGGCGAAGAACTGGCCGCCATGGAGGTCCGGGATGCCGCCGATCACGATCGCGCCGCCCTCCCGCTCGACGACGCGGTGCTCGTTGTGGAGCACGGTCAAGCCGAGCGCCTGCACCATCCGAACCGATTCGCGACCGCCCCAGTAGTACTCGTGGTTGCCGGTCACGAAGTACACGCCGTGCGGCGCGTCCAGGTCCGCGAGCGGCCTGAGCGCCCGCTCGACGATGTGCGCAGGGCCGTCCACGAGGTCACCGGTGATGGCCACGACGTCGGGGCGTAAAGCGTTCACCCGGTCCACCACCCGGCGAAGGAAGTCCTCCCCGAGCCGGTCGCCGATGTGGAGATCGCTGATCTGCACGATGCGGAGCCCGGCAACGCCCGGGGCGAGCTTCTCCAGCGGCACGCGCACCCGGCTCAGCACCAGCCGCACGCGCGCCGTCCACATCGCGAACGGGACCAGGAGCGCCGTTCCCAGCACGATGACCACCGCCTGCCACCGCGCCTGGTGGAGCGCCGCGGCGGCATCGGGCCAGCCGTGCAACAGCCCGTAGAGCAGCCGTCCCAGATCCGTGACGACGGTGACCGTGAGCAGGACGCCCGACGCTCCCAGCCAGCCGATGGCCAGAGGCGGGAACACGCGACTGGGCCAGCCGCGATCCTGCCGGCTGAAGACGAATCCCACCGGCACCAGCACCAACAGGAGGGCAAGGAGCACGCAACCTGCGACCGCCAGCACCGCGGGGAGGCCGGTCTCCACGAACAGCCGGCGTGCAACGTAGAGGTGAAGAAGCGCGAACACCCCGAGCGCAGTGAGGAAGGGTGCGAGGAAGCCAGACCGGCGTCGTGGGCTCATACAGTGGCTGGGAGGGCTAACGGGTACAGCCCCTTCCTGCATGCGCCGACGGCGCCCGCCGAGCAGATAACTGCCCGGAAAGGAACCCTTCCCGAGCCCTGAGGCAATCGCCGGAGACCGTGGTCGTCTCCAGGGCACGGTGGGCAGCTCAGAGCCACCGGTGAGGGAAGGAACGGAAGCGCAGTCATGAACTCGATCATCTCGGAAAAGCGATTCGCCTTCGTCGCGTTGCCGCTGCTGCTCGCGACCCTCGCGCTGTTCTACGTGCTCGGGGCGGCCGCGTTGTTCGCCGAGGCGGCCCAGGCACACCAGGACATCGCCCGCCACGGGCGCAGCGCGCTGGTCTCGGACGTCATCGAGATCCGCGGTTAGTCGCCGGGACGAGGGCGGAGAGCCGAGCTCGGTTCTCCGCCTGGAAGAACGGCGCGCGGAGCAGGGAGGACAGCGCGCGCTTGGGGATGCACCAGAGCTGTAGTGAGTCCTCCCACTCCCCCAGCACCGCCACCACCCGCGCCTCGGCATCGTCGCGGAACTCCTCGTTGCAGCGCTCGACGAGGTCGCGCGGCTCGCGGACCTCCCAGGCCTCCTCGCCCTGACCGGCGTCCACGATCAGCGCGACCTCCGGGTCCTCGCGGACGTCGAGCACCTTGAGGAGCCGGGCGGACCCTCCGATC
>DASROG010000024.1:0-8811 GCA_035646995.1 Myxococcaceae bacterium | reverse complement strand
GCCCAGGAGCCTCCGGGCCGGACCGCTCCAGGCCTTCGCGAGCCTCCGGCGTTCCTCGTCCACCACGCGGCACCCCCGGGACGGACCGGACGCTGGGTGGTGGGTGCGGTGCTCTTCGCCGCGGCGGTGGGCGTGGGCGCGTGGCTGCTGACCGTCCGTCCCCCTCCGGCGCCGGCGACGGAACCCGTCGCCACTGCACCCAGCGTGGCCGAACCTTCGACCGCGCAGGCAGTGGTGACGACCGCCGCGCCCCCGGCCGCCGCGAGCGATCCGCACCCCGCGGTGCCTCCCCTCGCCGGGTCTCCCCAGCAGGACGCCCCCACCGCCGAGGAGCCGGCGGAGGCGGACTACCGCGCGGCAGTCCAGGCCGCGCGCGAGGCGAACTCGGCCAGTCGGTGGGAGCACGAGGCCGAGGCGTACCGGCGCGCGCTCGCCATTCGCCCCGCCTCGCTCGAGGCCAAGGAGGGCCTCGGCTCCGCCATCGTCAAGAGTTCGGGCCGGGCCGGCAGCTACCTCGAGGCGGAGCAGCTCCTCGCCGAGGTGGTCACCGCAGACGCGGGTCGCTCCCGCGCCTGGCTGGTCCTGGGCATGGCCCGCCAGCTCGGCTCCCGCCCCGGCCCGGCGGTGGAGGCCTACCGCCGGTATCTGGAATTGGTGCCCGAGGGAGAGGTCTCGTCGGACGTGCGGGCGGTGGTCCGGGAGCTCGACCGGCGCGACGTGGCGCAGCGGCGCTCCGGGCGGTAGAGCAGGGACGGTGCGCGTTCTGGGCCTCGAGACCTCGTGCGACGAGACGGCGGCTGCCGTGGTGGAGGATGGCCGTCGTGCGCTCTCGGACGTCGTCTCCACGCAGGTGGACATCCACCGGCGCTGGGGCGGCGTGGTCCCCGAGCTGGCCAGCCGGAACCACGTCGTGCAGGTGCTCCCGGTGGTGGACGAGGCGCTGCGCCGCGCCGGGTGCACCCTCGAGGACCTGGACCTCATCGCGGTGACCCGCGGACCGGGACTGCTCGGCGCGTTGCTGGTGGGTGTGCAGCTCGGGAAGTCCCTCTCGGCAGCCACCGGCCTTCCGCTGGTGGGGGTGAATCACCTCGAGGGGCACCTGCTCGCCGCGCGGCTGTTGCCCACTCCGCCCGAGCCGCCCTTTCTCGCCCTCGTCGTCTCCGGCGGGCACACCAGCCTCTACGCCGTGGAGGCCTACGGGCGGTACCGGCGCGTGGGGAGCACCCGGGACGACGCCGCCGGCGAGGCCTACGACAAGGTGGCCCGGCTCCTCGGGCTCCCGTACCCGGGCGGCCTCCCCATCGACCGGCTGGCGCAGAGCGGTGACCCGCGCGCCATCCGCTTCCCGCGGGCGCTGAACGTGCCCGGCGTCTACGACTGGAGCTTCAGCGGGCTGAAGACGGCGGTCCGGAACCACGTGCGACGCCACGGGCTGCCCGGGGGCCAGGCCCTGGCCGACCTCTGCGCCTCGTTCCAGGAGGCGGTCGCGGACTCGCTCTCGCGCAAGCTGGTGGCCGCGGCGCGGGAGCTCCACCATGCCGACGTGGTGATCTGCGGCGGGGTGGCCGCAAACTCGCGGCTCCGGGCGCTGACCTGCGAGCGCGCGGGCGAGCGGGACATCCGGGTCCACCTGCCGCCGCCGGCGCTCTGCACCGACAACGGCGCGATGATCGCGGTGGCCGGCACCGAGGCCTGGCGCCGGGGCGAGCGTGGCGACGGCCAGCCGGTGGTGGACGCCGGCTGGACGCCCTGAGGAGCGCTCCCGTGACGGCGGACTCGCCCCGGCAGATGCTCCAGCAGCACGGGCTGCGGCCGAAGCACGCCTGGGGGCAGAACTTCCTCGATGACGAGGCCGTGCTCGCGGAGATCGTCCACGCCGCGCGGCTCGGGCCCGGCTCGGTGGTGGTCGAGCTGGGCGCGGGCCTGGGCCACCTCACCCGCGCGCTGCTGGCCACCGGGGCCCGGGTGGTCGCGGTGGAGCGCGACCGCGACATGCTCCGGGTGCTCGCCGAGGAGAAGGCCGAGCGGCTCGACGTCGTCGCCGCCAACGCGGCGCGGGTGGATCTCGCGGCCGTCGCGGGGACCCGCCCGCTGACCCTGGTGGGAAACCTCCCCTACCATCTCACCTCCTCCATCCTGTTCGAGGTGCTGGAGCAGCACCGGGACCTCCTCCGCTGCGTCTTCACCGTGCAGAAGGAGGTCGCCGAGCGCGTGGCGGCGGGCGAGGGTACCCGGAGCGGCGGGCTGCTCACGGTCCTGCTCGGCGTGTGGTTCGACGCCTTCGTCGTCCGGACCGTGCCGGCCGCGGCCTTTCATCCCCCGCCGAAGGTCGATTCGGCGGTGCTGCTGCTCGAGCACCGGGCGACGCCGCGGGCCGAGGTGGGCGACGAGGCGTGGTTCCGCAAGGTGGTGAAGGCGGGCTTCTCCCACCGCCGGAAGACGCTGCTCAACTCGCTGCAGTCCGACCGGGAGCTGGGAGACTCGGCGCGGGTCCGCCAGGCGCTGGCCGCGGCGGGAATCGAGCCGTCGCGCCGGGCCGAGACGCTCGGGGTCGGCGAGTTCGCCCGCCTCGCCGAGGCGTTGAGGCAGTCCGACCGGCATGGTTGACTGCCGCCGGCTTGGACCAGCGCTACATCGCCGTCGAGGGGCCGATCGGGGTGGGGAAGACCAGCCTGGCCCGGCTCCTCGCCGAGCGCCTCGGGGGAAGGCCGGTCCTCGAGGAGGTGGAGGACAATCCCTTCCTCGCGCGCTTCTACCAGGACCGGAGCGCCTGGGCCTTCCAGACCCAGCTCTTCTTCCTCCTCAGCCGCTGGCAGCAGCAGCAGAAGCTGCTCCAGACCGACCTCTTCGCCTCGGCGACGGTGAGCGACTACGTCTTCGCCAAGGACCGCATCTTCGCGACGCTCACCCTGCAGCCCGCCGAGCTGGCCCTGTACGACCGGGTCTACGACGCGCTCGGCCCCCGGGTCCCCCAGCCGGACCTGGTGATCTTCCTCCAGTGCCGGCTGGAGGTGCTCCTCCAGCGCATCAAGCGCCGCGGCCGGGACTTCGAGCGGCACTTCGACGCCGACTACCTGGAGGCGCTCTCCCGGGCCTACAACGACTTCTTCTTCCACTACGCCGAGACGCCGCTCCTGGTGATCAACACCAGCGACATCGACTTCGTGCACAACGCCGCCGACCTGGACAACCTGGTCTCGGTGGTCCGGAAGATGCGGAAGGGCGTCCACCACTACCTGCCGCTGGCCGCCCGGAAGTAGGGGTCCCCCTCGTTTCCAGTGGCACGGGAGCCCTCCCGTGAGGATAGATTAGGGGCTCCCGGGGGAGGTCGCCGAGCCGTCACAGGCCGGCGAACCAGGCCTCGAGCCTCCGGGGAGCGCAGGACCCATAACCCGCAGTTCAGACGGAGGTGAACCCGTGGACAAGGTCACCATCCACACGCTGAAGCGACTGAAGCAGGCCGGCCAGAGAATCACCATGGTCACGGCCTATGACGCCACCTTCGCCCGCATCCTGGATGACGCCGGAGCCGACGTGCTCCTGGTGGGGGACAGCCTGGGCATGGTGGTGCAGGGCAACGAGTCGACGTTGCCGGTCACCATGGACCAGATGGTCTACCACTGCCGGGCGGTGAGCCGGGGCGCGAAGCGGGCCCACGTGGTGGGTGACCTGCCGTTCCTCAGCTACCAGGCTAGCGTGCCCGAGGCGGTGAAGAACGCGGGGCGGCTGCTCGCCGAGGGCGGGGTGAGCAGTGTGAAGCTCGAGGGCGGCGCCGAGTTCGCCGAGACCATCGAGGCCATCATCCGCGCCGGCATCCCGGTGATGGGGCACCTGGGACTCACCCCCCAGTCGGTCCACCGGATGGGCGGCTTCGTGGTGCAGGGCCGGGATGAGGAGCAGGCCCGGGCCATCTACCGCGACGCCCAGGCCCTGGAGCGGGCGGGTTGCTACGCGCTGGTGCTCGAGGGCGTGCCGAAGGAGCTGGCGCGGGACATCACCGCCTCCGTGCGAATCCCCACCATCGGCATCGGCGCCGGCATCGACTGCGATGGCCAGGTGCTGGTCTGTTACGACCTCTTCGGCTTCAACCCCGACTTCAAGCCCAAGTTCGTGAAGCGCTTCGCCGACGGTTACGGCGTTCTCCGCGGCGCTGCCGAGGCGTTCTGCGCCGAGGTCCGGGCCGGAACCTTCCCCGGCGACGAGCACTCCTTCACCAGCAAGACGCCGCTCCGGCTGCTCCCGGGCCAGCGGGCGGCGTCCTCGTCCTCGTCCTCGTCGGGCGACGAGGAGAGGGCGGGTCCGCTGTACGGCGTCCCCGTCTGATGCGCGTCCTCCGGACCCCGGCCGAGCTCTCCGAGTGGACCGAGACGGCGCGGCGCCAGGGCCGGCGGGTGGGTCTGGTGCCCACGATGGGCTTCCTCCATCGCGGGCACACCAGCCTGATGGAGGCCTCGCGCGAGCGGGCCGACCTCACCGCGGTGAGCATCTTCGTCAACCCCACCCAGTTTGGACCCAACGAGGACCTGGCCCGCTACCCGCGGGACCTCGAGGGTGACCTCCGCACTTGCCGCGAGGTGAAGGTGGACGCGGTGTTCACCCCCGAGGCCGGAGCGATGTACCCCGGCGGACACCGCACCTTCGTGGAGGTGACGAGGCTCCAGGACGGACTCTGCGGCGCGCGGCGCCCGGGCCACTTCCGGGGCGTGGCCACGGTGGTGACCCAGCTCTTCGCCCTGGCGCGTCCTCACGTCGCGGTGTTCGGAGAGAAGGACTGGCAGCAGCTGCAGATCGTCCGGCGCCTGGCGGTGGACCTGCACCTCGGGGTCGAGGTGGTGGGGATGCCCATCGTGCGCGAGGCGGACGGACTGGCGATGAGCTCGCGCAACGCCTACCTCTCGGTCCCGGAGCGGATGAGGGCCCTCGCCCTCAGCCGCGGGCTGCAGGCCGCCCGGGCCCGGTGGGCGGCGGGCGAGCGCGGCGCTCCGGCGCTCCGGGAGGCGGTGCGCGCCGAGCTCCGGTCTGCCGAGGTCCGCGAGGACTACGTGGAGCTGGTGAACCCCTCGACGCTCGAGCCCCTGGAGCAGGCCGACCGGGGCGACGCCCGTCTCCTCGTGGCCGGCTTCTTCGGGACGACCCGGCTCATCGACAACGCGGCCATCGGCGGTTAGGGGCCGGCGGTCATGGCAACGAAGGAAGCCCCGGGCGAGCTGGTGGTCGCCACCAACCGGAAGGCGCGCGCCGCCTACAGCATCGAGGACACCGTCGAGGCCGGGCTGGCCCTCATGGGGAGCGAGGTGAAGAGCCTCCGGGCCGGGGCGGTGCAGATGGCCGACGCCTTCGCCCAGCCCCGCGGGGGGGAGCTGTACCTTCACTCCCTGCGGATTGCCCCCTACGCCGCGGCGGTGGCGTTCCCCCATGACCCGGTGCAGCAAGAGCTTCCGGGGACGCACCGGGCCGAGCTGGACCGCTGGGAGGCCAAGGTTCGGGAACGGGGTTATTCCATCGTCCCGCTCGTGCTTTACTTCAAGAAGGGGAAGGCCAAGGTCCAGCTGGGGCTGGTCCGGGGCAAGACCCACGAGGACCGACGCGAGGACATCAAGGAGCGCGACACCCGAAGGGAAATGGATCGCGCGATGCGACGGCGTTAGACGCCCACCCGGGGACCACAGGGATGGACGACCGAGCCTCCGAGAAGAAGGACCGCCTGCTTGCCGCCCTGGAGCGGGGGCTGGTCATGGTCCATCTGGACGCCCGCCGTCCGGGGGTCCTCGTCCCAGCGGAGCTTCGGTGCGAGTCGCACCTTCGCCTGCACCTCAGCTACAAGTTCGTACCGCCCGACCTCAGCGTGGGCGAGTGGGGCATCCGGAGCACGCTGAGCTTCAGCGGCAAGCGCTTCACCGTGGCCGTTCCCTGGAGCGCCCTGTTCGCCATCACCAGCAAGGTGACGCACGAGTTCTGGATGTTCCCGGAGGACATGCCTTCCGAGCTGACGCAGATTCCTCCGCCGACGCTCCGGGCCGCGGCCCACGCCCGGCCGCCGCTGGAGGTCCGCTCGGTGGCGCTGCGGGAGGTGGACGGCGAGCGGAAGTCGAGCGAGGGCGAGGACGACGAGACGCCCCGCGGCCGGCCGCACCTGCGGCTCATCAAGTCGTAGGGCCTTCCCGATGTGGCCGCTCCTCAGCGCGGTCCTGCTCGCCGGCGTGGCTGCCCCGCCGGAGGTCCCGGTGCTCGGTCGGGAGGTGACCGCCGACGGACGGCTCGGCCCCGCGGAGACCGGCGCTCGCGAGGTTCGCGCCGACGGAATGCGGGCCCGGCTGGGGCGGCGCGGCGACGTCCTCGCGGTCGCGGTGGAGCTCGAGGCTTCGGGCATCTCCAGCCTGCTGGTCGGGGCGGGCGACCGGGTCTGGGTGCTGCACGCCTCGGCGGCGCTGGGCACGGGCGAGTACCGGTGCGGTGCGGATGGCGCATGCACCCGGACGCGCGAGTTCGACTACCGGTGCCGCGACCCGTCGAGCGCGCCGGCGGCGGTGCGGTGCCGGACCGACTTCTGGACCGCCGACGGGTGGATCGCCAACGTCGGTCCGTCCGGAACCCGGACGCGGGAGTTCCTCGTCGACCTGCGGCGCTTCGACCCCTCGGGGGCACCGGTGACCCTGGCCGTGACCGGGCTCGTGCTGCCGGATCAGGCGCGCCGGTGGCCGTCCGGGGAGGACGATGCGGGCTCGGTGAAGCTGCAGCAGGGCTTCCTCGAGGAGCGGATGCGGTTCAGGCCCCGCGGCTGGTTGCGGGTGAGCCGCTGAGCCCGCTCAGCGCTTCCGGAGATTCGCCTCGAGCGTCGCCTGTTGCCCACCCAGGGCGATGCCCACCCAGGGCTGGTAGCCGGCCTTGCGCACCTCGATCCGGAGCGGCTCCCTCGACGGCCAGACGTTGTCCCCGGCCCAGGGAGTGAGCCCGACCTCGGTGCCGGCGACCAGGACCGTGGCTCCGGCCGGCTCGCTCAGGACGAGGAGCGTGGGGGCCGGCGTGCCCACGCGCTTCGGGACCGCCTCCTCCTTCTTCTTCGGCTCGGAGCGGAGGAGGTCGAGGGAGAATCCCTTCCAGACGCTGATCTTGCCGCTGGTCACCGCCCAGACCCCGGTCACCACCAGCCCCACCACCGCCGCGCGGAGGAGCCAGACGCCCCAGCGCAGGTCGGGTGCGCCGTAGCGGACCGGCCTCTCCGGGGGCGGTGAGACGTAATCCGAGCTCATCGGGGGCGGCCGGGTCTCCGCGAGCTCCACCGGCGCGTGCCGGTCCGCCACCTCACGGACGCGCGGAGGAATGGAGATGACGGTCGGCTCGTATGCCGGGTCGTCCAGGAGCGAGCCGCCCGGGACGGCGGACGCGGGCGACTGCGCCGGCGGGGCCACCTCGTGCAGGAGGGGGATGGGCCTCGCCGGCTGGAGCGCGCCGTCCTCTCCCAGCGCCTTGCCGGAGAAGATCTGATCGTCGTCGTCGGGTGGCTGGCTCATCGGGGTTACGGTCAGCTCGGCGCCGGCGCGCGCTCGGTCACCTCGCGCAGGACAGGCCAGGGATAGATGCCGGTCGCGTGCTGGTCGCTGAAGGTGATGCGCAGGGCGTAGTTCCCCACCGGCGCCACCTCGCGGATGGTGAGCGTCTCCGGCACCCCGGCCGGGTCCAGCGTCCGCTGGCTGGTCCACTCGTCGACACACGCCGCACAGGGGCAAGCGAGGCGGAGGGAGCGCGCGGTGGAGGCCGTCCGCTTGCCATCCTCCCAGTGCAGCCGGAGCACCTTCCCGTCGCTGGTGACGTCGGTGCCGATCGCGGCGGGCGGCGTCGGGGCCGCGGGCTTCAGCTTGTCCCAGAAGCTCATGCGGGACTCCATGGTTTCAACGCGCTCACGATGCAAGCGGCACCGCCCGGGCCGGAGGGGCCTCGGAGAAGGCGCCCTTCTTCTCCAGGACGCGGGCGAGCGCGTCCACGACGTCCGGATCGAGCGACACGCCCCGGAGCCGGTTCATCACCTCCATCGCGGCGTGCGCCTTCATCGCGCGCTGGTAGGGCCGGGTCGAGGTGCAGGCGTCCCAGGTGTCGGCGCAGGCCACCACCCGGGCGATGAGCGGGATGGCCTGACCCTTCAGCCCCTCGGGGTAGCCGGTTCCGTTCCACTTCTCGTGGTGGCTCCGGACCGCGTCGCGCGCGGTGCCGAGGAAGGTCACCGGACCCACGATGGAGGCACCGATGGCGGGGTGCTCGCGCATGACCGACATCTCGTCCGGGGTGAGCTGGGTCTGCTTGCAAAGGATGCTCTCGGTGATGCCGATCTTCCCGATGTCGTGGAGGATGCCGCCGTAGCGGAGCTGCTTCACCTCCTGGTCGTTGAGACCGAGCTCGCGGCCGATCTCCGCAGCCATGTCGCCGACTCGCTGGCTGTGGCCGCGGGTATAGGCGTCCTTGCTGTCGATGCTGTTGGCCAGGGCGAGGATGGTCTCGAGGTAACCGCGCTCCAGCGACTCGTAGAGCCCGCGGTTCTCCTTGTCGTAGGCGAGCAGCTGCTGGCTCATGTAGTTGAAGGTGCTGGCCAGCTCGCCGAGCTCGTTCTTCGTCTGCACCTGAACCTGGGTCCCGAACTGTCCGCGGGCGATCTCCAGCGCGCCCCGGGTGAACCCCTTCAGCGGCCGGGTGAGCCCGCGGGAGAAGACCAGCGCCAGGAGCAGGGCCACGCCGGCGGCGGCGACCAGTCCGAGCCCGATGCGCCGCTGCATGAGGTGCACCTGGGTGTAGGCCGCGTCCAGCGGTTGCTCGCTCACC